>JADJXA010000013.1 GCA_016716065.1 Candidatus Leptovillus gracilis
GCCATCGGTAATGATGCCCAGCACACGCCGGTCGGCGTCTACCACCACGGCGCGGCGGCGGCGATCTTGTTCCAAGACCTGCACAATCTCCTCCACCGTCGCCTGTGGTGATACCACCGGCACATCCCGGTACATCAGGTCGGCGATGGCCGTGCCACCAGACCTGGTTTCCGGGGTCGTATCCTCTACCGGCTGAAAATCTTCCAGCACGCGCAAAATATCTACGCGACTCACCCACCCGGCGAGACGGCCGTTGGCCTTCACCACCGGCAGCCTTTTCAGGTGGTGGGCCACCATCAATTCCATCGCCTGACGCAGCGGCGTGGTAGGCGCAACAGTCATCACCGGGGCAGTCATCAGGTTGGCGGCCGTGGAAGCCTGCGCCGGCAAATCGGCCAACTGCCGCAGCCAATCGGCGGCTGATATGTCGGCCAGCATGTCCAGGCGGGTGCTGAAACCGGCGCGGCGCAGCAGATCGCCATCGGTGATGATGCCCAAGAGATGACCGTTCTCGGCCACCACCGGCAGGCTGCGATACCCCTTTTGCAGCAGCAAGGCCACAATTTCGGCCGTCGGCGTATCCGGCGAGACGGCAACAACTTCCGTGCGCATCACGTCGCGTACTGGCTGGTCCAACGGGTCTACCGGCCGATCTGCGTCGGGCGCTTTGGTCATTTTTTCGGCGAAGGGAGCGATCATCAGCGATTCCATAATGGGCGGTTCGGAAACGGCCGTGACTTCTTCGCCCACCGCCACGATCACCCCCAAAGCCGCGATAGCTTTGTCGGCGCTCCAAAAGACATGTTCTGGTCCCAACTCTTCCAGCACACCGGCCCGCTCCAACAACACCCGCACCCGATCATCCATCGAAGAGAGCAGAATATCGCCGCCCCCGTGTTTCTGTCGCTCTATGAGTTCACGAATTACTTCCATGCCGGTGGCGTCAATCAGGGGCACGCCGCGAATAGATAAAATGAGAGTCGCGTCCGGCTCGTCGTGGCTTTCGACAAACTCCAACAGGCGGCGGGCAGCGGCAAAAAAGAGAGGGCCGCTGAGGTAATAGACCGCTACGTTGTGGCCGGAGGGCGCCAATGTTTGCCCCGCTTCAGACAACCGCTCGATTTCTACCGGCTTGCGCGATATTTGCAGTTCGCTCATCTGCGCCATAAAAATCAACGTGCTAATGCCAAAGCCAATCAAAATAGCCTGTGTCAGGTCCAGCACCACCGTCGCCACCAATGTAATGGCAAAGGCGATGATGGCGTGGCGCAGGCGGTGGCTGAAGTAGAAGCGGATGGTATGCCACTCGTTCATGCGCCAGGCGGTCACAATGAGTACGCCGGCCAGCGCCGCCAGGGGAACCTGCCGGATGATGCCGGCCAGCAGCAGCGCCGCCAATAGCAAAACAACGCCATGCAAAATGGGGACCACGCGCGTGACGCCGCCACTTTTGATGTTGACGCTGGTGCGGGCGATGGCCGCCGTAGCCGGCACGCCGCCAAACAGGGGAATGAGCATATTGCCCACGCCCTGGGCGATCAGTTCCAGGTTATTGTTCAGCCGAATGCCGGTCATGTTGCCGGCCACAGCGCCGCAGAGCAGGCTTTCGATGGCTCCCAAAGCAGCAATAGACATGGCGGGCACAATCAAATTGTTTAGATCCGACCAGGGAATTTCGGTGAGGCTGAGCCGGTTCTCCAACAAGATGGTGCGCGGCACGGCGCCAATCACCGGAACCGGCCAATGGGCGACGACGACGATCAGGGTCGCCAAGATAATGCCCACCAGCGAACCGGGCACGCGCTGGCCGAACTTGAAACGAGGCCAGACAACCATGGTGGCGATGACCAACAGGGCCAGGAAGACAGCCTCTGGGTTAGGCGCAATACCGTTTTCCGCGTAATAGCGCAGCTTTTCGATGACGTTTTCCGCCGCCGGGGTTTTGATGCCCAGGAAGTTGTCTAGCTGCCCCAGGGCGATGATGATGGCAATGCCGCTGGTGAAACCGGAGATGACCGGGCTGGGGATGAGGGCGACGACGCGCCCCAGGCGAAAAATACCCAGGAGGGTCATCATGATCCCGGCCAGGAGCGCTGCCACCCACATGCCTTGCAGCCCATAGCGGCTGACCAACACAATGAGCACCGCCGACATGGCGCCGGTGGGGCCGGAAATCTGGTAAGGTGCGCCGCTCAATAAGCCAATGACGACGCCAGCGAGTACGGCCGTTACCAATCCCGCCGCTGCATCTGCCCCCGAAGCCACACCAAAAGCCAGCGCCAATGGCAGGGCCACGGCCGCTACCGTGATACCGGCCAACACGTCTTTTTGCAGTGTGGATCGGTTGTACCCGGCAAACTCGCGCCGCCACATACGCGGCCACTCTTGAACCATCATGAGAACACCTCTATTAGATTAGATTTTTGGCGTCCGGCACGCTGTCCAAAAAAAAGACATACCAGAGGTATGTCGTCTCGGTGACAAATTGGGCATCTGTCGGTTCGTCGTGGCGCTCATTTTATGACCATCTGGCGCGAAGGGCAACAGATTCAGGCGTCATTATGGATTGACGATTGACGATTTGGGCAATTGACAATTGGCGATTGGCCCGTTAGTTCCGGCATTCTTCGCACAGACCGTAAAACTCTAGCAAGTGTCCCTGCACATCAAAACGGAAGCGCTGGCCGACCACTTTTTCGATTTCCGCCAACACGCAGTCATCAAACTCAATGACTTTGTCGCACGCGCCGCAGATGAGATGGTGATGATGGCCGTGATGCAACAAGACAAAATGGGCCGCGCCGGTACCCTGGTAAATAGGGCGAATGAGGTTGAGTTGGCACAACAAATCGAGCGTGCGGTACACCGTCATGCGGCCAACGTTGGGGGAATCTTGATGCACACGCTCTACCAGATCGTCGGCGGAGATGTGACCGCCGCAGGCAACCAGCGCTGCGAGAATGGCCTGCCGCGAGGCAGTGAGCCGATAACCATGTGCGGTAAGCGCCGCACTGAGCCGGGTGAGTTGATCTTCCATTGTTCCCATTCTAACCGGATTGAGAGTTCTTATCAAAAGGTGCAAAAAGCCGGGCGAACCGACATGACAAATCCCTTTACGAACCGGCCGCAACCAGATGCTTGACGGTGGCAACCAGGTCCTTGCTTTTCACCAGGGTTTCGCCGACGAGAATGGCGTCCACGCCAATGCGGCGCATGGCGTGGACATCAACGGCCGTTTTAATCCCACTCTCCGCCACCACGACCACGTCTTCGGGGATGCGCTGGCGCAGCCGGGCGGTGTTGGCAAAATCCACCTCGAAGGTCTGCAAGTTGCGGTTGTTGACGCCGATGATTCGTGGCTTCACCGCCAGCGCTTTTTCCAGTTCCGCCTCGGTATGCACTTCCACCAGAGCACTCATGCCCAGTTGCTGCGCCAGATGCAGCAAGTCGCGCAGCTCATTTTCGCCGAGAACGGCCGTAATCAACAAAATCGCGTCGGCGCCGGCGGCCCGCGCCTCATACACCTGATAGGGGTGGAAGATGAAATCTTTGCGCAGCACCGGGATTTTCTGCGAGCCAACCGATTGGCGCACATCGCGCAGATGCTCCAGCGAACCTTGAAAGTGACGGCCGTCGGTCAATACAGAAATCGCGCTGGCCCCACCCTGCACGTAGGCCCGCGCCAACTGCACCGGATTGTATTTGGCGACCAACAGTCCTTTGCTGGGCGACGCTTTTTTGCATTCGGCGATTAAGGACACGCCGGGCTTGCGCAGCGCGGCGTAGAAATCGTTGGGTGGTGGCGCGGTGTTGGCGAACGCCCGCACATTTTCCAGCGGCGTTTCGCGCATTATTTTCGGCAGGTTTTCCCGATGAAAGGTCATTATTTCGTCAAGAATAGTCCCGCGACGTTTGGCTAAGTTGGTAACGCTCATAGGAAGCTGTTGGTTGTCTTAATCCAGGATTGTAAGGCGGCCAGGGCACGGCCGTTAGCAATAGAATTACGCGCTTTTTCCAGTCCGGCCATCAGGTTATCATCCGCCACACTGAGGGCGGCGGCGGCATTCAGCAGCACAATGTCGCGGCGCGGCCCCTGGTCTTGCCCACTAAGAATGTCGTAGGTGATTTGGGCATTGTCCTGCGGCGCGCCGCCCAATAGATCGGCCATCGTCGCCCGCGCCAGACCCAGGTCACGCGGATCTAGTTCACGGGTACGCACAATCCCATCTCTTAAATAGCTGACGCGATTCACGCCCGTCGTCGAAAGTTCGTCTAATCCATCCGCGCCGTGAACCACATAAGCGGCCTGGCTGCCCAATTTAGCCAGCACGGCCGCCAGCGGTTCTGTCAGCGCCGGGCTGTAAACGCCGATCAGTTGGTGCGTCGCTCCGGCGGGATTGGTCAGCGGCCCCAGGAGGTTAAAGACAGTGCGCTGCCCCATCTCCCGGCGCGGCCCGATGGCGAAGCGCATGGCCGGATGGTGGTGGATGGCATACAAAAAGCCGATGCCCACCTCGGCTATGCAGGCAGCCACCTGCGCCGGGGCAAGGTCCAGATTGCCGCCCAGAGCCAGCAGCACGTCGGCCGAGCCGGATTGGCTGCTGGCGGCGCGATTGCCATGTTTGGCGACCTTCACCCCGGCCCCGGCGACAACAAATGCGGCCGTGGTGGAGATGTTGAAGGTGTGTTTGCCGTCGCCGCCAGTGCCGCAGGTATCCACGACCATCTCGCCGGGCAGCAGGCCAGGCACGGCCACCGCGACGACATGGGCGCGCATGGATTGGGCGCTGCCGGCGATTTCGTCCACCGTTTCGCCTTTCATGCGCAGGGCCGTCAGGTAGCTGCCGATTTGCGCCGGGGTGGCTTCGCCGTTCATGATGACGTTCATGGCTTCTTCTGCCTGGTTGAAGGCGAGGTGACGGCCGTTAATCACTTCGGCAATGGCTTCTTTTAAGGGCATGTCGTTTTTCCTGACTACTTTTCGCCAGATTCTTTGGCGGGTGAGCAATACGCCGGTGATCTCAGGGGCTAAAGCACTTTGGTCACTTGCAGCCAGTTGCTGTCGTTGACGGCCGTAATCGCCTCGGCCGACCCCATCACCACCACCAGACCATGCTGGCTGACCTGGGCCAATACCTCGCCAAATTCGCGGAAGTTGACGGCCGTTGTCGCCAGGATTTCGTCGCGGTACTGCTGACGCGCCTCATCGGTGCGGCCGATGAGGTGGCGCTGAAGCGAAGTAAAGCCTTTGGCGTCCGGCAGTTGGTAGGCGTCCATCGAACCAATCGCGCCGATGATAGATTTGACCAGCTCGGCATCGTTCAGGTCCAGGTTGCGCAAAAAGTCGCTGGTATGGTCATAATTTTCCAACGTTTGCAGCAGATTCGGGTCGCGGTAAGAAAGATAGGTGTAAACGCCGGAATCCATGTCGAAGGAGCAAAAGCCGCCATACGCGCCGCCCTGGACCCGCACTTTTTCCCACAACCAGGTGGTGCGCAGGTATTTGGTGATGACTGAGACGGAGCCGTGCAGTTTGTAGCCCAGCTCGTACAAATTGGCCCCTTTGCCGACATAATTCACCTGGGCGGGGATGGTCAGCCCTTCGTGTTGGCGGCCGAAAGGGGGCGTCCAGGTGAGCAGCTTGCCCGGTTTGGCGGGAATGGCCGCCAGGAAATCGGCCAACTGCGGTTGGAAGCGGGCGTAATTGTCCGCGTCCAGGGTAACATTGACGATGAGGTTTTGCCGATTGACCAACAGTTGGCGCACCGTTTCCAGCTTTGCCAGCACAGAGGGCCAATCCTTCTCCACTTCTTCGGCCAGTTGGCGCAGCAGGAACAGGTAACTGATGCCACCCATCTGCTCGTCTACCCAGGAAGATTCATCCAGATGGGCGCGGAGACGGCCGTTAACCACCGAATGCCCCGATGGAACCAGCCCAGCCTCGCTGCGCGCTTTGCCTTCCAACACAATCTGGCGGAAGCGGGCCTGGTTGTCCAGCTTCACCGTCAACAGCATGTCGCGCAAGATGTTCAACATCTCTTGGGCCTGGGTGACGGTCGCTTTGGCGCGCAGGAACAACCAGGCCATGCTGCCCTGGCGGTCGGCCAGCGCCGAGGTAACATGCGTGGGATAGACGCCACCTGTTTTGCGGCCAATACGCTGCGACATCTTGACAAAATCTTCCGTTTCTGTGCCCAATTTCACCAGCGTCTGCCCAAACAAGCGCACATAGGGCAGCAAATCGGCGGGCACGGCTTTCATGTTCAAGCCCACATCAAAGTAGACAATACCGTTGGTGAAAAGGTCATGGTAGACCACTTCGCTGCCTTGCAGCGCGGCTACTTCGATGGGGATGCGCTTGTTTTCTTTTTCCAGGTCGGCCAGGGTAAGCACTGGAATCGCCGCCAACGCTTCCGGCGAATCAGGGGCTTCCTGACGAGCTTTTAACTCCTGGGTATTGGTGATGATCGCCTGCAATTCCGCCTGACTCAACGCAGCGCGCACGGCCGTCAGGCGGGCTTTTTCCGCCTCTTCCTGCTGTTGGCGCAGTCCGGTGTCCGGCTCCAGCAGCAGGGTAACGCGGTGTGGGTTTTGCAGCAGGTACACGCGGATGAAGTCCTGGAGGTAGGTGGGGTTGTTGGCGAGATTGGCTTTAACGGCCGTCATCGCTCCTTCATATTTAAGCGGGGCCAGGGGATCACGGCCGTAAGCCCAGGTCCCCAACGCGCGCATCATCAGGGCGATGCCGCGCGGAAAAGAGCCGGTATTGTTTTCACGCAGGCTAAATTCGATGCTGTTGACGGCCGCTTCCACCATGTCTGGCTCAAAGCCGTCGCGGACAATTTGGTTCAGCACTTCTTGCACCAGGGCTTCCACCTTGCCGGCGTCGGCTTTGTCTATGCCCTTCAGCCCGACAGAAAAGGTCATCTGGCGCAGGTAAGTGGAAAGGCCGCTGCCAGTGAGGTCCTCGCCCAGACCAGAATCAATCAGCGCCTTGCGCAGCGGCGATGCCTGTGTGCCCACCAGGGCGTAAGACAGCACATTCAACCCCCAGACAAGTTCTGGATCGGCCGCTTCCGGCAGCACCCAATTGATGTCTACCATCGCTTTTTTGGCGATGTCGGCGCCATCGTCCATGCTGTAGGGATAGGTGACGTATTTGGGCGCGGCAAAGGGGGCTTGCAAATCTACGCTGCCATTCACCTGGATGCGGTCAAAGTCGCGCAAATACGCATCCAACAACCGCAGCCGCTCTGTCTCGTCATCATCGCCATAGAAGAAGATGAGGGCGTTGGCAGGATGGTAGTAAGTGTCATGAAAATTCTTGAACTGCTCGTAAGTCAGGTCGGGAATCACCTCCGGGTTGCCGCCGGAATCGTGCTGGTAGGCGTTGTCCGGGAACAGTTCTTGCTTCACATAACGGAACAAGATATTGTCGGGCGAAGAATAAGCGCCTTTCATCTCGTTAAAGACGACCCCTTTGTAGGTCAGCGGCGCGTCCAGGCTTTCCAATTCATAATGCCAGCCTTCCTGCTGCAAGTGGTGGGGGTGATGAGCGGATAAAAGACGGCATCCAGGTAAACGTCTACCAGATTGTAGAAATCTTGCAGATTGGTGCTGGCGACCGGGTAAGAGGTGCGGTCGGCGCTGGTGAAAGCGTTGACGAAGGTGTAGAGCGAGCCTTTGAGCAGCTCCACAAATGGCTCTTTGACCTGATATTTGCGTGAACCGCCCAGCACGGAATGTTCCATGATGTGGGGCAGGCCGGTAGAATCGGCCGGCGGTGTGCGGAAATTAATGCCAAAGACTTTGTTTTCGTCGTCGTTGGCGAGGGAAAGCAGTTCCGCGCCCGTCTTTTGGTGACGATAGAGACGCGCCTGGGTGTTCAGTTCGGCGATGTGTTCTTCGCGCAGCAGTTCAAATCCGTGGGTGATCATGTGCTATTACCTCGCTGGAAATTTTGGGTATTGTAACCCTGATGAGCGGGCTGTGTCCAACCAGGACGGCCGTTATTCAGCAATTCCAATAATGAGCCTATCTCACCCCAGTGTGAACCAAAAGGGGCGAGACGGCATTGGTTGAAGTCAACGGCCGTTCACAAATCCAGAGTTATCTTCAATATCTTGTCTATTTGCGCCATCACGTCTGGCGGCAGACTGCCTCAATGCCTCCCAGTCGCTCTTGGCAAAAGATTCAGCGATGTCGTTTTGCAGCGCCTGATACGCAGCATCGCCGGACAGCGTGGCAAATTGACGATCAATTTCTTCTCGCTCTAGCCGGGCAATGAACTGCTCTAAAGCCGTAACAATGAGGGCATTGCGGTTCGGCGACTGGCCTGAGTCCACCAGGTTCTGGTTGCGTTGAAGCAGTTTTGCGGGAAACATCACGGTGGTACGGACCGTTCCACATTTGTCGAGCATACAAACCTCCATCATTTTTGATGTGGAATATGATGCGAGATGAATCAACTGTCAACGGCCGTCTAAAAAATTCTGCAATATCCGCTTACCATGCTCCGTCAAAATGCTCTCCGGGTGGAACTGTACACCCACCACCGGATATTCGCTGTGCTGCAAGGCCATCACCTCGCCCTCGCTGGTGAAAGCCGTCACCTTCAGGCAGTCCGGCAGCGGCTCCTCAACGATGAGCGAATGGTAGCGCGTGGCGTTAAACGGGCTGGGCACGCCAGAGAATAAGCCCTGACGATTATGGTACACCGGCGAAACCTTGCCGTGCATCAGGCGCGGCGCGCGCGTCACCTTGCCGCCATACACTTCGCCAATACACTGGTGGCCCAGGCAAACGCCCAAGACCGGCGTCGTCGGCCCCAACTCGCGGATCACATCGTTAGAAATGCCGCCATCCCCCGGATCGCCCGGCCCCGGGCTGATGACGATTTGCGTCGGCCGCAAGGCGCGGATCTCCTCCAGCGTCACCTGATCATTACGAAACACAGTTAACTCTGCCCCCAATTCCCCCAAATATTGCACCAGGTTGTAGGTAAACGAGTCGTAGTTATCAATCACCACAATCATGACAAAATCTCCAGAACTCAACTCACTCCAACTTCACAACAATCAAGGTAAACGTCGCCGCGCCACCGTTGGCTGTGCTGATTTCAATGGTGTATTCGGTGGTGCGCAGAGGCAGGACAAAAGCGGCCTCGGCCGAACCAGGGCCGGAGAAGTTGGCTTCGTTGGCGATACTGCCAGCCTCGAAAAACTTAAGCACGAGGTCGCTCTGGTCCAGCGGCTCGGCAAAAGCCACCACCGGCCGGCCGCCGTTGGATTGGACGGTATAACTTTTACTCTGTCCGGCAGTCAGGGTTTCGCCGCGATAATGGGTGGCTAAGGGGGTGTCGGTGGCTTCATCGAAGACATAGACGGCCGTTTCCCCCGCCCCACTGCCCTGATTAGCCACAATCAAGCTAAACAAGCCATCATTATCTGGTGAAAACACCAACACTTCCGGCCGCCCCGCCGGGCTGAAATTCGCTTCGGTCAACGGACGTGCGCCATCCGCGCTGGCCGCCACCGCCAGCGCCACATCCGCCTCGCCAGAAGCCTCGGCAAAGACAAACAACGGCTGGAATTTGCTGCCTTGAATGGTATAGCTCTTCGACGCGCCCGGCTCCAGCCGGCTCACATCTTGCTGCCCGGGACCAAACAGGCGCACGGCCGTACCAACCATCGCCGGTGTAGGCGGAACGGCCGTCGCCAGACCACCTGTAGCCGGCCGTTCGGTCGCCGTTGCCGGGGGGACGGCTGTCGCCGTCGCCGCTGCCGTCGCGGTGGCCGGAACGGCCGTATCTGTTGGCAGGGGAATGGCGGTGGGCAAAACGGCCGGCGACCCCTCCTGCGCCGCCGCCTGCGTTGGAATGGGCGTGGGAACGGCCGTTGCCGTCGGCGTGCCCGAAAAATTACACGCCAATGTCAGACCAACCAGGCTAAACAACGCCAACCAAACAACACTCTTTCTCGGCATCATACGCACCTCCAGAAAGCGAGAGCAAGAGAAAGAAACCCACTCTCGCTTTCGCTCTCGCTAAGGAACCACCAGCCCCATCATCCGTTTCATCTCGTCCACTTTTGGCTGCGAGACGGCCCGCGCCTGCGCGGCGCCAACCGCCATCAGCCGGTCCAATTCGGCCGGGTCTTGCATCAGTTGGTTATGGCGCTCGCGGATGGGAGCCAACATCTCAATGGTGACTTCAGCCACGCGCGTTTTCAGGTCGCCATAACCCCGGGCATCGGCAAAATCGGCGAGTACGGCCGTTTCCTCCTTGCCCGTCACCGCTTTATAGATGCCCAACAAATTGTTCACCCCTGCCTTCTCCGGGTCATTGGAAAAGACGATCTCGTTGCCCGAATCCGTCACCGCCCGCTTAAACGAACGCATGATCTCCTTCGGGTCGTCCAACAGGCGCACGGCGTGCCCCCGTTTATCGGCCAGACTTTTGGACATTTTGGCCGTGGGATCATCCAGGCCCATCACCCGCGCGCCAACCGCCGGGATAATCGGCTGCGGAATCACAAAAAACTCGCTCTCATACAGCGCGTTAAAACGCTGGGCGATGTCGCGCGCCAGCTCCACGTGCTGCTTCTGGTCTTCGCCCACCGGCACTTCATGGGCATCATAGAAGATGATGTCACCGGCCATCAGCACCGGATAATCCAGCAGCCCTGTCAACACGCTCTCCTGTTTGGCCGACTTGTCTTTGAACTGCGTCATGCGCTGTAACCAGCCCAGCGGCGTGACGCAGTTCAACAGCCAGCAGCCCTCGGCGTGGGCCGTCACGTGGCTTTGAATGAAAATGGTACTCTGATCAGGGTCCAGACCACAGGCCAACAGCATGGCGGCCATAGACCGCGTTTCGTAGCGCAGTTCACCCGGCTTCTGCGGCACTGTCAGACTGTGCAAATCCACAATGCAAAAGAAGTTTTCCTTCTCTGCCTGCCGCGCCACCCAGTTGCGGATGGCCCCTAAATAATTGCCCAAATGGGTGTTGCCCGTTGGTTGAATGCCACTAAATACTCGTTTTTTACTCATGTCGTCGTTTCCTAACCTGGTCAAGCCAGAACTTAAAAGGGTTATCAAAGATGACGCAGATTTCACAGATTGAAGCTGGTTGGCTGACAAATTTTATTTTCAAAGGCCGCAGAAACCGGTGACGATTTTATAGAATTCCTTGCTCTGCTTTGTCCACGGCCACAAAAAGCGCCTTTGCTTTATTGACACACTCTCGATACTCACTGGCCGGATCACTGTCGGCGACGATGCCAGCGCCGGCCTGCACGTGAACTGTGTCACCCTGCACCAGCATCGTGCGGATGGCAATACAGGTGTCCATGCTGCCATCATAACTGAAATAACCCACCGCGCCAGCGTACAAACCGCGCCGCTCACCCTCTAATTCTTCGATGATTGTCATCGCTTTGACCTTAGGCGCGCCGCTGACCGTGCCGGCCGGGAACGTGGCGCGCATCAGGTCAAAGGCGTCCATACCCGGCTTGATCTGTCCCTCGACGTGGCTGACCATGTGCATGACGTGGCTGTAACGCTCCACCACCATCAAATCACGCACCCGCACTGTGCCATATTCGCTGACGCGGCCGATGTCGTTGCGCCCCAAATCCACCAGCATGACGTGTTCGGCCCGCTCTTTGGGGTCGGCCAGCAGGTCGTCGGCCAGGGCGTTGTCGGCCTGGGGGGTTGCGCCGCGCCAACGGGTTCCGGCGATGGGGCGCACACTGGCGACGCCATCTTCCAGCCGCACGTGCATCTCCGGCGATGCGCCGACCACCTGTATGTCGAATTCGGGAAAGTTGAAAAAGAACATGTAGGGCGATGGGTTGAGCATCCGCAGCGCCCGGTAGATGGCGAAGGAGTCGGCGCTGGTATGACGGCTGAAGCGCTGGCTCAACACCACCTGGAAGATGTCGCCGGCGGCGATGTGTTCCTGGGCCTCAGCGACGATTTCTTCGTAGCGGGTCTGGCTCATGTTGGCTTCAATACGGCCGTTCCGCCCATTCCTCACCCCGTATCTTCGCTGTGGGATAGCCGGTAACGGCCGTAACAACTTCTCGCTCACCCGCGCAATGCGCTGTATGGCATCCACATAAGCCGCCTCCACGTCCGCGGCGACGTGGGCGTTGGCCAGAATAATCAGCCGGTGGCGGGCATGGTCGAAGACCACCAGAGTATCGGTCAGGAGGAAAATGGCGTCAGGGATGGGCAGGATGGGCACGGCCGTTTCCGGCAGCCGCTCGAAGTAACGCACCACATCATAGCCCAAATAACCAACCGCCCCGCCCTGAAAACGGGGCAGACCGGGCAAATCGGCCGGAGAGAATTGGCCCAACTCCGCCTTCAGCACGTCCAGGATGTCTTCGCCATCGGCCAACTCGTGTGCCGTATTCCGTATTCCGTGTTCTGTGCGCGGTTCACCGTGTATGGGATACGAATAACGGCTGACGGAACGGCCGTGCAGCGCCACCATCCCACGCGGATTCACCCCCACGAAGGAGTAACGCCCCACCTGCTCACCGCCCTCCACCGATTCCAGCAGAAACGACGGCCCTAGTTCGTCCAGCAGCTTGATATACACCGACACCGGCGTCTCCAAATCGGCCGCAAACTCCCGGTACACCGGAATCAAATTCGCCGCACCCGCCGCCAATTGGCGAAACTCAGCCAAAGTTGGCTGATACACATTTTGCACAACCATAATTCCTCCATTGAGAATAGCGAGAGCTAGAGCTAGAGCGAGAGGAAGAACTCTAGCTCTAGCTCTAGCTCTCGCTCTCGGCTTTCACCTTATCTCCGGCAAATGGGTCATCGCTTCTTCAATTGCCGCCTGCGGATAATCGTAATCTTGCAGTTGGCCTTTCATGTAGGCGTCATAAGAAGCCATATCAAAATGACCGTGCCCACAGAGGTTGAACACAATCACCTTTTTCTCGCCGCTCTCTTTGCATTTCAGCGCTTCTTCGATGGCGATGGCGATGGCGTGGGTGGGTTCCGGCGCGGGGATTATGCCTTCAGCGCGGGCGAAGGTCAGCGCGGCTTTGAAGGTGTCTAGCTGCTTCACCGAGCGGGCTTCCACATCGCCATTGTCTACCAGGGCGCTCACCTGGGGCGACATGCCATGATAGCGCAGACCGCCGGCGTGAATGTCCGGCGGCATGAAGGTGTGGCCCAAGGTGTGCATTTTGACGATGGGAGCCATCTGCGCCGTGTCGCCATAATCAAACGTATACCTGCCTTTGGTCAGGCTGGGCGATGCCGACGGTTCGGCGGCAATGACCCGCGTCGTTTTGCCGTTGGTGAAGTTCTGCTGCAAGAAGGGGAAGGCAAAACCACCAAAATTAGAGCCGCCGCCGGTGCAAGCGATGACCATATCCGGGTATTCGCCGGCCATTTCCAACTGCATCAGCACTTCCTGCCCAATCACCGTCTGGTGCAGCAGCACGTGATTGAGAACCGATCCCAGGCTGTATTTTTTCTGCCCGCCCGATTTAGCCGCTACTTCTACCGCTTCGGAGATGGCAATGCCCAGCGAACCGGGATTATTGGGGTCCTCGGCCAGGACGGAACGGCCGTAATCCGTGCGGTCGGTTGGGCTGGCATATACTTCCGCGCCATACCCCTCAATGACCATGCGGCGGTAAGGCTTCATGTTATACGACGTTTTGACCATGTACACTTCCAGGTCCATGCCAAAAAAGTTGCAGGCCATCGCCAACGCCGACCCCCACTGCCCGGCGCCGGTCTCGGTGGTCAGGGCCTTGACGCCTTCTTCTTTGTTGTAAAAAGCCTGGGGAACGGCCGTATTCGGCTTATGTGATCCCACCGGGCTGACGCCTTCATATTTGTAATAAATGTGCGCCGGGGTATCCAGCGCCTTCTCTAACCGATGGGCGCGGAAAAACGGGGTCGGCCGCCACAGCTTGTAAATCTCGCGCACCGGCTCCGGAATTTCAATATACCGTTCCGTGCTGATCTCCTGCATGATCAGCCCCATAGGGAACAACACGCTGAGAAAATCAGGCGTCACCGGTTCTTTCGTCTGCGGGTGCAGCACCGGCGCCGGCGGCACGGGCATGTCGGCATTGATGTTGTACCACGCCTGCGGCAGCTTGCTTTCGTCTAACAAAAATTTCGTCTGGTCGCTCATCTTTCTGCTCCTTTCGTTGATAGAAAATAAAAACGCTCTCGCCCAAGCAGATAATTTGCTCGGGACGAGAGCGCAAAATCTCCCGCGGTGCCACCCGGATTAAGCGGCCAATCTAACAAAAAACGCGCCGGTGAAAGCGCGTCGGGTGGTTAGAAAAGCCAGCTTCACTTGACATAGTCTACCAGTTTGCCGCTGAATGGGACGAACAAACCAGCTAACTACTTTGCCCAAATAACGGTGGCATTTCCGGTTCAGGCTAATAGCGCTGGCGTTCGCCTGAACAACTCCCCGGTCCATTCACCTGCTGCGCCGACGTTGGCCTTGCAGCTCCAGGGCCAACTCTCTAGGACTCGCTTTGCCGGTTACTACTCCGGATCATCGTTTTTTCCTGTTCAGTTGGGCAGATGTTAGCATGGAGGCAGGCGCGTGTCAAGCCGCTTTGTCACTTTGTGCCTTTGTCCCTTTGTGTTAAATTCCCGCCTAAGGAAGTGAAATCATGCCCAAAATCCTGTCGTTTTGCCTGCTTCTGCTGTTCCTTTTGCTCTCCGCCCTGGCCTGCAATCGCCGCGCTGACGCTGTGCCACCGGCCATGCCCACAATGGTCAGTACGGCCGTTTCTCCCACCGCTACGGCCGTTCCCCCACCAACCAGCCCATCCCCAAACCAGGCCGACTTGTTCCGCGCCGGTCTCGTCAGCGCCGCCCTCGATGGGCTGGACAGGCTAGACAGCGCGCCATTTTACCACCTGACCTTGACCATTGACCCTGTTGGCAGTACCGTTGTCGGTCAGCAGCTAATTCGCTACACGAATATCGAAGATGTTTCACTCGACGACATCTACCTCCATTTATTCCCCAATCTGCTGGGGGGGCGCATTGAAGTGAGCAACTTTCGGCTAGACGGCCGTTCTGTTAATTTGCTATACGAAGAAATCAACGACAGCGTGCTGCGCGTCCCGCTGCCAGCCCTGCTCGCGCCAGGCGACACAGTGGAGATGACGCTGGACTTCATAACGGCCGTGCCGCCCGAAACCGGCCGGAATTATGGCGTTTTTGCCAACGTGGATGGGGTGATGGCTTTGGCCCACTTTTACCCCATGCTCGCGGTGTATGATCACAGCGGCTGGAACATCGCCACGCCGGCCGTTTTTGGCGACGCAACTTACAGCGACGCCGCCTTCTACATTGTTGAGTTAACTGCCCCGGCTGATCAGGTGGTGGTGGGCAGCGGTGTATTAACGACCCAGTCGGCCAGCAGCGAGACGCAAACACAAACGCTGGCGGCCGGGCCGGCGCGCGATTTTTACCTGGTCCTTAGCTCTGACTACGCCGTAGAAACAGTGACAGTCGGCGAGACAACCATCAACAGCTATGCACCCTCAGCCTTTGCCGCCAGCGCCAGACAGGCGGCCGAACACGCGGCCGTCGCCCTGCGCATCTTCAACGCCCGCTATGGCGATTATCCATACACGGAGCTGGACATTGTGGCGACGCCTACGCTGGCTTTGGGGATCGAATATCCCGGCGTCATCGCCATCACGCAGCGCGAATATGACCCAGACAACCCAATTTCGGCGGCGCGGCCCAACAGCGCCTACCTGGAATCAACCGTCGTTCACGAGGTGGGGCATCAATGGTTCTATAACGTGGTGGGCAACGATCAGTTGGATGAACCCTGGCTGGATGAGGCCCTGGCGCAGTACGTGACTGGCGTCTACTATGGTGATTATTATGGGGCCGAGGCAGCGCAAGATTACGCCGATTCCTGGCGCAGCCGATGGACGGCCGTTAGCAATGCCGAAATTCCCATTGGGCTGCCGGTGAGCGACTATGAAGGGGCGGCCTACAGCGCGATTGTATACGGCCGTGGCCCGCTCTTCATCCTGGCATTGGCCCAAGAAATGGGCGAGCCGGCGTTTGATAACTTTATGCGCGATTATGTGGCTCAGTTTGCCTGGGAGATCGCCACCACCAAAACCTTTATGGCCCTGGCAGAGCGGCACTGCCAATGCGACCTGACAGATTTGTTTGCGACGTGGGTAAACCCCTAACGGCCGTAAACCGAAGCCCGTAATCCGTTTTCCGCCGGCATTTACCAGAGGCAGCACCCACGGAATACGGATTACGGATTACGCTCACTTATGTTCAACATTCAGCAGCCCCTCAAACCCATCCCCTACCCCTAACCCAGTACTTTTCAGCCAGGACTACAGGTTTTCACTTATTAACAAACTTTGTAACCTGGCGATCTTATAGTTCTTCTATAACCAAATAGGGGTGGCGCTCAGCAGTCATGAAACAGTATTAGGGAACATCGCGGCCACATCACAGCGAACATTGCAGCCCATTGCAGCCTCATCGAGACCACATCGCCGACTACACCGTTGCACCATCGTTCCTAACACAAAGCAGCATTGTTGTTATCATCGTAGTTGCACTGAAGCTCTAGCTGTTTCATCACATTGTCGTATCACTGTCTACATCGCAGCCGTAACGCAGCCAACATCGCAGCCCCACAGATGCTCATCTCAGCCACATCGAAGGCTGAAAGCGTCGCACCTCTCATCGAGAAAAGAGCCTGGACTGATGGTCCAGGCTCTTTTTCGTTCTAGCTTGCGGCTGGTGGTTTCCGGACCTCGGTCAGATGATCCAATAAAGCCGTTAATCCCAATTGGTAACTCCGCCAGCCAAAGCCGCTAATTTGCCCCACACACACGGCCGCAATCACCGACGTATGCCGAAATTCTTCCCGCGCATGGATGTTGGACAGGTGTACTTCCACGGTGGGCAGGCCAACGGCGGCCACTGCGTCACGCAAGGCGTAGCTGTAATGGGTAAACGCGCCGGGGTTGATGAGGATACCATCGGCCCAATTGCGGGCGATGTGAATGGCGTCTAGCAAATCCCCTCATGGTTGGACTGTTGGAAGCGCAGTTCCACCGATTGACCAGCCACAAAGTTTGCCAGGGTGTCGTTGATGTCTTCCAGGGTGGTACGGCCGTATACCGCCGGTTCGCGCGTGCCCAAAAGATTCAAGTTTGGCCCATGCAGCACAAGAATTCGCTTCATCCCATTCCTCCCTCTGGCTGCGTTTGCAGGGCGCGGAGAGTGTCTAGCACGGCCGTTTCCGCCACATCTCCGGCCACAAATACGTCACCCACGTCTCGCAGCAACACAAAACGCAGTTTACCGGCTGCCTTTTTCTTGTCATGACCCATTGCCTGATACAAGCGCTGCGGCGGCAAATTGGCGGGAATGCGCGTGGGCAGCCCAACATTTTGCAGTACGGCTTCAATCCTGGTTGGCAGCGCCGGGTCGCAAAAACCGAGGCGCGCCGACAGGTGGGCGGCCGCCGCCAGACCCATCGCCACGCCTTCGCCATGCCGCACCGCGTAGCCGCTGACCTGCTCAATGGCATGGCCGAAGGTGTGGCCCAGATTGAGAACCGCCCGCCGTCCCTGCTCGAAGGGGTCTTGCTGCACCACGTCGCGTTTCACCTGGACCGCTTCGAGGACCAAGGATGCCAGGTTGGCGATGAGCGCCTGGTTGTCGGCGTGCAAGCGCCAATCGCCAATTGCCAGTCTGGCAAATAAACCAGGGCTGGCGATGAGGCCATGTTTGACCACCTCGGCCATGCCGGCGGCAAACTCGGCCGGTGGTAGGGTGCGCAGGGTGGAAACATCGGCGAGGACGGCCGTTGGCTGCTTAAATGCGCCCACCAGGTTCTTGCCCTGAGGCAAATCTACGCCTGTTTTGCCGCCCACGCTGGCGTCTACCATGGACAGCAGGGTGGTGGGGCACTGCACAAAATCCACGCCGCGCAGGTAACTGGCGGCGGCAAAGCCGGCCATATCCCCCACCACGCCGCCGCCCAAAGCCACGATTGTGCCTGTGCGGTCCAGCCCGGCGGCCAGCAGTTCATCATAAAGGCGCTGGACGGTGGACAGGGTTTTGTGGTGCTCACCGGCGGGCACAGTGATAACGGCCGTCGCCCCAACACAGCACGCGGCATACATCGGCCCTACATGGGCATCGGTGATCACAACAAACGAGCCGGTGATGCCGGCCAATTCACCCACCCGCGGCAGCAATTCTTCGCCGACAATGATGTCATATTGCCCGGTCGGATGGCTGACGGGCAAATGGGTTTTGTTCATACGTGGTCCTTTTCGATGGCAGTGTTCGGTGTTCGGTGTTCGGTGTTCAGTGTTCAGTGTTCAGTGTTCAGTGTTCAGATCACTGGATACTGAATACTGAAAATCTCCTGGGCGACTTGCTCTGCCGTTTTACCGCTGGTGCTGATTTGGGGGAAACGGCCGTATGCCGCAGCCCGCGCCGCCAACAAGCGCCGGATTTGCGCCTCCGGGTCGGGCACATTGAGCAGCGGACGGCGTTCGTCGCCATCCAGCCGGGCGACAATTTCTTCTGGCTCGGCAGTGAGGCAAAAGACACGGCCGTTTTGTTGCAAAGCCGCCGCGTTGCCCTCGTCCAGCATCAAACGGCCGCCGGTGGCAATAACCAGCGCCTCAGATTGGCCGAGTTCCTGGGCGATAGTCGCTTCCCACTGGCGGAACGTCTCCTCGCCTGATTCACGGAAGATATCGGCAATCGCCCGGCCGTCGCGGGCGACAATCATTTCATCGGTATCCACAAAGGCATAACCCAACTGCGCCGCCAACAGCCGCCCCACCGACGATTTGCCTGTGCCCATAAACCCGGTTAGCACCACATTTGGTCTTGTCATGAAGCATAGTATAGCGGAATTGGGGGAACGATTCAGGAATCTGGGGAACAAAATGAATTCCGGTGGCGTTGTAATGAATGAAACGCCAATTATCGGCGCAACTTTTTGTATTTTTGTAAAGGAGTGACAACCATGTCTATCAATAGAGTAAGGACAACGATTGCAGTTTTGCTTTTGGCTGTGTTAACGGCCGTATTGGTCGCCTGCACCCCGGCTGCGGCCAGCCCCTCAGGGCAAACTGGCGGCATCACCGTCATCGGCCAGGGCGAGGCGTTTGGCACGCCGGATAAAGCCCAGGTGCAGGTGGGCGTGGAAATTTTCGCCCCCACCGTCGCCGAAGCCACCAGTCAAAATGAGGCCACCATCCAGCGCATTATGGACGCCCTGACCACCCTGAACATTGCCGCCGAGGACATCCAAACGACCAACTACAGTCTGTGGGCCGAGCAGATTTATGGTGACAGGGGGCCGGAAGGCATTGCCGGGTATCGTGTCACCAATCAGGTCAACGTGACCATCCGCGATATTGACCGGGTGAGTGACGTGCTGTCGGCGGTGATTGAGGCCGGGGCCAATACGGTTTATGGCATTCAGTTCAGCGTGGCCGACCCGGCCGCCCTGGAAGCGGAAGCCCGCGCCGCGGCTGTGGCCGACGCCCGCGCCCGCGCCGCATCGCTGGCCGGTCTGGCCGAAGTGCAGTTGGGCGACGTGACGGTGATCAGCGAAGTGATCGGCCAGCCGGTTATGCCGATGGGGTATGGCGGGGCGATGGTCATGGCCGAGGCAGCCGCTGCGCCCAGCATTTCGCCAGGACAACTGAGCTACAGTGTCCAGGTGCAGGTGACGTTCGGCATCCGGTAAACCAGGCTGAGGGTATAGGCAATAAAAAACGGCCGTTCTGTGTCAGAACGGCCGTTTTGCATTCATACAGTGACTCCGGAAGGACTCGAACCTTCAACCTCGGCATTAAGAGTGCCCTGCTCTGCCAGTTGAGCTACGGAGCCGCTACTGCCCGTATTTGGTAATCCGTATCCCTTGTTCCGTAGGTTGCCACGGCCGGCAAATGCCAACGGAAAACAGGAGACGGACTTCGGTTTACGGCTGCCAGGGGGCTAACCCCACAACGGAAAAGAATTATACCGACTTTCCGACCTGTGGCAACCGGGGTTTTCGTTCCGCAGCAGTTCTCAATTTGTCATGGTGCATGGTAGGGGCGAGACGGCGCGCGCAGAAAACAGCCGCAGCGGACGGACTTTCCCGCGCCGTCCCGCCCCATAAGGCCCAAAGAGGGGCGGGGGCAAGGCATTGGTGATTGCAAGGCGTTGCGGCTATCCCCCTACGTCTGGATTGCAAAATGAGAACTGCTGCTCGTTCCGTCAAGCCCCGGCAGATTTCTAAAAATCTGGCGGGGCTGATGTGCTATAATTGCTTTCACGGACTTCGGTTTACGGCTGTCGGGTCAGGAGTTCAGGACGAAACCAATGAAACAAATTCAACTGGAAGACAAAGAACTACAAGTTTTGCAAACATTAGAACAGCGCGGGGCCATGAGTCCCAGCCAGGTATCTGCCTCAACGTGGCTGCTGCCAGGGGAAACGCTGAACGTATTAAAAACATTATCCAGCGCCGGCATGGTCCTGATGCGCAACGACACGCATAGTCCAGATGGCATGGTGGTAGCCATCACCCAAGATGCCCGCTCTTACCTGGGCGTTACCATGCCACGCGCCAACAAGGGTGGTTTATGACGGGTGATCATTTACCACATAACGCCGCTAAACCCAGCCGCTCCTCCCGCTTAAGTTTGGTGGTGGTGGGTCTGTTTTTGCTGGTGATTTGTGTTCTGCTGATCTTTCCCAGCAATACTGTCATGACGCCAGCCTGGGTTCCGGCGATTCAGAGCGAACTACGGATGGCGCTAACCATTATTGCGCCCTACCTGGGGGTGGCGCTGCTGGGCACAACCGTGGCCATGGCCGAATTGGCTTCAACCTTTCCAACCTATCCCCGCGAGGCGCTGCAAACCCGGTGGGCGCGGGTGCTGGTGCTGGTCAATGTGACGGCCGCGATTCTGGCGCTGATCATCGCCCGCGTGACCATGCCGGCAACCAATCCGGTGCTGCTGGTGATTGGCGTGGGGGTGGGGTTTCAGGCAATCATTCGCACGCGCTTTGTATTGGCGCGCTCGATGAGCAGCGATGGCGCCAGCGAGAATGAGGTGAGCCTGAATTTGGGCTGGCTGTATGAGCAGTTCCAACATCTGTGCCGGACGCAGATTGACCTGGAATTGATGAAGAACCGGCGCACGGCCGTTACCCAACTGCTAGAATATTACCCCACCATCGCCGAACTCTACGACATCGCCTATTACACCATCATCGCGCGGGCCACCCTGACGCCAGAGGAAGAAAAACTGCGCATGGAACAGTTGCAAACGCTGATCGATCCCAAGGCGCCAGAGCAGTTCGCCCGCAACAGCATGGCCCTGACTATCCTGGAAAACGGTGGGCCAGCTTACGTGGAGATGCTGCTGAGCCAGGCCATGAACGAAACGACAGCCACACCCCCGCGCCGGGCGACGCAAGAAAAATTGGTCTGGCAGTTGATCAACAACTTCTCATTGGCAGAATTGGTGACGCTGACGGCCAGTTTGACCGACGACCCTAGTATCCAAGATTGGGTTGCCCAGGCGGCCACAACGAATCAGGCGACGGGAGAGGCCAACCAGAAAGCGTCAATTGCCTATTTTCTGGTCCAGCAGTTGGGGGTGGACAAGATTGAAGAACGATTGGGAACTGGGGATTAACGATTAGCGGGTTCGCCTTTGCCGGGCGGCTTCAAAGAGGATAATGCCGGCGGCCAGGGCGGCGTTGAGCGATTCGGTGGCGGCGTGCATGGGGATGGTGCAACGGCCGTAAGCCAGACTGCCCGCTTCTGCCCGCGTCCCCCACGCCTCGCTGCCGATAATAAGCGCCGAGGGCGTGTGCCAGGAACGGCGTATAATCCACCCCCTCGCCCACATCGGCCAACCACACCGTCAACCCGGCCAGCAGCGGCCTAATCTCCGGCCAATCCAACGCCTGAATCGGCAGCCGCAGGTGTGCGCCCATCCCACCGCGCAGCGCCTTCGGATTGTAGACATCCACACAGCCCGGCCCCAACAACACGCCATCCACCCCGGCCGCCGCCGCCGCGCGCAGCATCGTGCCCAGATTACCGGGGTTGCTAATGCCATCCAAAACCAACAGCAGAGACGGCAGCAGCGGCCACGTTTTGGCCGCCATACCCACCACCGCCAAAACGCCCGCCGGAGTATCGGTGTCGCTCATAGCAGCCATCACTTCCGGGCGAACTATCTGTACGGGCGCGCGAAGTTGCTGTAAAATGACGACGTGATCGGGTGAACGGAACCAATCTTCGGTATAAAAAACGATTTGCAAGGGCGCATCAGATATTGTCAACTCTGATAACCAGCGCGTCCCTTCGACCACAAATGCCTGCTCCCGCCAACGAAAACGACGTTCCGCCTGCAAGCGGGCCACATATTTCACTTTGTCATTTTTGCTGCTGCTAATCATAAACAGGAATTGTATCTTTTTTGCCCAAGGCGGGTTAATAGTAATGGGTCTGTGACTGGCAAATCTTATTTTCAAAGTTCGCAGAACACCAATTTTCAGGATTTGCAGATAAACGCGAGTCCACCGGAGGAAGTTCAACCCACAGGAGAGCAGATGAATCAGATCAAAGGTCTCTATAAAATTAGCCGTCCCATGTCTACCCTCTCTGGGGCTTTGGCGGTGGTATTGGGTGGATATGTGGCCGGCACAGGCGAATGGCTGAACATTTTGCTGGCAACGCTGGCAACGCTGCTTATCTCGTCGGCGGCCAATGCCTGGAACGATTATATGGACATTGAGATTGATAAGATCAACCAACCGCAACGGCCGTTACCGGCCGGGTTGGTCAGCCCACGCACTGTCCTAACATTCTCATTTGTCGCCGCCGGGCTGTCTGTGCTGCTGGCCGCCTTCATCAACCCGGCGGCCTTTGTGATTGCCCTCACCTCGGCGGTCATGTTGTACGTGTATTCCTGGCGGCTCAAAAGCACCGTCCTGCTGGGTAACGCCACTGTCGCCTTCATCTCTGCCTTAAGCGCCATCTTTGGCGGCGTCGCCGCCGGCAATGTCATCCCTTCGCTGTGGCTGGCGGCGATCATCTTCACGGCCATCATGGGCCGCGAAGTGCTGAAAACCATGGCTGATTATGAAGGGGATTTGCGCCAGCGCTGCCGCACCATCTCCACTGTTTGGGGACGGCGGCCGGCGCGTATTGTGTTTTTTGTGCTGGCCTGGGCCACTCTGGGCATGATGATGCTGCCTTATCTGTTTCGCGTTTACAGCCCCATTTACGCCTATATCGTCGTCTTTGGCGTTTATCCGGTGATTGTCTACATCCTGGTGAAGGTCAACCGTTACCGCACGGGAGCGCAATTGGAACGCCTGAGCCAATTGATGAAATATGACTTTATGATCTGGTTTGTGGCCGTGCTGCTAGGCGCGCAGGCATGGTAAAGCAAATCGGCTATTCGCTGCGCGTGTACCGGTCGGGCAAAAAAGATAACTGGCTGTTAAACAACGGTTTGGCCTCGGTGATGGTGGCGGCGGCCAGGTAACGGCCGTCTGGCTGCAATAACCACGCTTTGGCCGTATCCTGCAAATAAACTTCCAAAATATCCTCAACAATCTGACGGCGCATCTGCACATCTTCCACCGGAAATAAAATTTCCACCCGGCGATCAATGTTTCGCGGCATCAGATCGGCGCTGCCAATATACATGTCGGGCGCGCCATTGTTGTGGAAATAATAGATGCGGCTGTGTTCTAAGAAACGGCCGACGACACTCATCACCCGAATATTCTCGCTCACCCCCTTCACACCTGGCCGCAAACAACAAATGCCACGAATCAGCAAATCAACCTGCACCCCTGCGGCCGACGCTCGATACAGAGCCTGGATAATTTCCGGGTCCACCAGGGAATTGGCCTTGACGATAATTCGTCCTAGCTCGCCATGCTCGATTTCCCGGTCAATAAAACGCAGCATGTGGTAACGTAAATTGACCGGCGCGACCAAAAATTTGCGGTATTGGGTCTGTTTAGAATAGCCCGTCAGATAATTAAACAATTCCGAAGCGTCGGCCCCAATATCCTCCTGACTGGTCATCATGCCCAGGTCGGTGTACAGGCGGGCGGTCTGAATGTTGTAGTTACCGCTGGCAACGTGGACATAACGCCGAATGCCATCCCGCTCCCGGCGCACGACCAGACACAATTTGCAGTGGGTCTTCAAACCGATCAACCCATACACCACATGCACGCCAGCATTTTCCAGCGCCCTGGCCCATTCTATGTTGCTCTCTTCGTCAAAACGTGCCTTTAATTCCACCAGCGCCGATACTTGTTTGCCATTTTCCCGCGCCCGCATCAGCGCTTGCACCACTGGCGGATTGGGGCCAACACGATACAGGGTTTGCTTGATCGCCAGCACATCCGGGTCTTCGGCCGCGGCGCGGATGAAGTCTATCACCGGCGAAAAACTGTCATAAGGATGGTGCAGCAGCATGTCCTGGCGCTGTAGAACCTGGAAAACAGTCTCGCCGGCGTTCTGCAGAACTGCCGGATAGCGCGGACGAAACGAGACATCTTTCAGCTCCGGTCGTTCCAATTTGTGCAGTTCCCACAGACTGCTTAGCCCCAACGGGCCGTTAAATGTGTACACGTCATAGGCATTCATTTGCAAATTAGTTAGCAGCAAATCGCGGATGTCATCGGGTGTGCTTTCGTCAATTTCCAGACGAACCGGAAAGCCAAAATGACGCTGACGCAGGTTTTTTTCCATGGTTAACAACAGATCGTCGGCCTCTTCCTCTTGAATCTCCATGTCGGTGTTGCGGGTAACACGAAATGGATAAGCGGCCACAATTTGCATCCCAGGGAACAGGCGGTCCAGGTTGGCCGCAATCACCTGCTCCACCCAGACAAACTTCTGCAAGGCAGGCAGCAGCAGTTCGTCCGGATCCAGCGGCTTCAACGGAACCAGGCGAGGCAAACTGGCCGGCACTTTTACTCTGGCAAAGTGCATTTCATCGCTCTGCAAATCACGGATGACAACCGCCAGATTGAGGCTGAGATTGGAAATGTGCGGGAAAGGATGGCCGGGGTCAAAGGCCAGCGGCGTGAGAACGGGAAAGATGGTCTCTTCAAAATACTCCCGCACACGCACTTGCTGCCCTTTTTTGAGTTGATCATAATCGAGGACATGAATTTTGGCCTCTAGCAGAGCGGGATGCAGCAGGTCGCGCCAGATGGACATGGCTTCGGCGAAGAGTTGGGTGACGGTGCGGTAGACAGCCACCAACTGCTCGCGGGGCAGCAGGCCATCGGCCGGGGTGCTGGTGATGCCCAACAAAACCTGCTGTTTCAGGCCAGATACGCGCACCATAAACAATTCGTCCATGTTGCCGGTGAAGATTGCCAGAAATTTTACCCGTTCCAGCAGTGGATTTTTTTCGTTGTAACATTCGTGCAAGACACGCCGATTGAACTCAATATGGCTCAATTCGCGGTTGATGTATAAACTTGGGTTGCTCAGATCAGTTTCCGACATAGGGAAATCCATTCGTTATGAGATGGTTTAACCGCAATGGTCGCAATGAGCGCAATGGGCGCGATGGGCGCGAAGTTTTTCGGTTTGTATAGACTCGCGGTTTTATGTTTAGCGGATGATGTTAATTTTAATGCGTATATCGTTCTTGTCCAGTGGTAAGAAGTTTATTGTCGGCTTATTCGTTTTGCTGCTGCTGCCAGGGTTGGCGGCCTGTGCCGGGGAAGGCGTTGTTCCCCTGCCAACACCTATCATTCCGGCTTCAGTCGCCGACTACACAGCCACAGCGCCAGACACACGGCCGCCGACGCCGGTAATTACGCCACGTCCGGTAGATGGCACGGCCGTTTCCCTGCCCACCCCCTTGCCACCCCTGGCTCAGCCAGCACAAACCTGGCGCGTTGGCGTCTCGCCGGCCGCACCACCTGAGCTGCAAGCCCACATCCAGCAAATGATTCAGGCAAACCCAGCTGGGTTTACCTGGGTTGGCAACGGCGAAGCCGATGTGGTGATTGGCCTGGAGGGAACACGGCCGTTTTTCAGCACCATTTACGTCCCAGCCGCCCCCTTCGCCACCCTGACCGACGCCATCAGCCAGGCCGCTTTGCTGGCCGCCTGGCAAAGCGGCGCTGGCGACCCGCTTGTGCTGACGGATGAGACGGCCGCCGCGCTGACGGCCGTGTGGGGCGCGCCCCACACCGGGGTACAAATCGTACCAGCCGCAGAACTGCTGGCCGAAGTCTGGCAGCAACGGCCGTCGCTCACCATCCTGCCCTTTGACCAGCTTCAGCCGGAACTGAAGGCGCTGCGGTTGGACGGCGCATCGCCGTTGGACCGGGACTTTGACCCGGCCGGCTACCCGCTGACCGTTTCGTTTGCGGCTGGGGGGCTGGAAACGGCCGTGTCTGATTTCGTCGCCGCCTGGAATGGGCCAGCTTCCAATTACGAACCGGCCAAATTAACCCGCGTCGCTCTGACCGGCGTCACGGCGTTGGTGCGGGCCACCGCCTACAACATGGAGCAAAAGGGCATCCTGTGGCCGGCCGAAGACGTCGGGCCGGTGCTGCAAATGGCCGACATCGCCCATGTGAGCAACGAGGTCTCCTTTGCGCCCGACTGCCCCTATCCCAACCCCATCGGCGGCACCACATTTTGCTCGCGGGACAGCTATTTTGCGCTGCTGCAACACCTGGGCGTAGACGTGGTGGAATTAACCGGCAATCATCTGAACGACTGGGGGCGGGCCAATTTGCTGCGCACAATTGATATGTACGAAGCGGCCGGCATGGCTGTCTACGGCGGTGGCAAAGATGGAGCGGCAGCCGCCGAACCGGCGCTGTTCAGCCATAACGGCAACCGCATCGCCTTTGTCGGCTGCAATTCGTTTGGGCCGACCTACGCCTGGGCGACGGCCACCGAAGCCGGTTCGCGCCCCTGCGATGAGGGCATGACGGCTCAGGTCCGGCAGTTGGCCGACGACGGCTATCTGGTGATTGTGACGCTGCAATACACGGAGGATTACCAATATACGCCTTCGCCGCAGCAAAAGGCAGATTTTCGCGCCTGGGCCGATGCGGGGGCGACGGCCGTTTCCGGCAGCCAGGGGCATCATGCCCAGGGGTTTGATTTTTACAAGGGCAGCTTCATCCACCACGGGCCGGGCAACCTGTTTTTTGACCAGATGGACATGCTGGGCACGCGGCAGACGTTTGTGGATACGTATGTGATATACGACGGCCGTTTGCTCAATGTAGAGTTATGGACCGGTCTGATCGAAAACTATGCCAAACCCCGTCTGATGACGGCGGAAGAAAGAGCGCAGGCGTTGACGGCCGTTTTCCAGGCCAGCGGTTGGTAAACCAGTTTGATGCTTTTTGTCGCAAAATCAGCCCTTTTGCATTGGTCACAATTTAGTGACACGGAGCTGCACGGAGGAGTCACGGAGTACCACGGTTTTCATTGGCGTTTGCGCGGTTTCATTTCAATGCGGAAGGTGTGCGGGTGGTTGGGGCTGCGCGAGGCGCGGAAGATGAAGTGGCGGCGGCATTCGCTGCAACAGCCTTCGTAATGGAAATCGTTTTCCTCAATGCGAATGGCGTAGGAATTGAGGACCAACTGACGCACGGCCAGATTCCAGGTTAGCGACAGCCAACCAGATTTCGCCCGCTCAACGGCCGTAATCAAATCCGCCCGGCCATTGGCCGCCCAATAACCGGCCAAAAAATAACCGCAGCGACCACAGGGCGAAAAGTAAGAAACCACATCCTCAACCTTCAGGCGTGGGCCACGTGGCAAAGCCGACGTATGTTTTTGCACAGGTTTTGCCGCCGGAGGTTCAGGCAAAGTCTCCGGGTTGTTCTCTAGAAAAAAGTCTGTGGGCATTTCCGCAGAGCCACCTGTTAAAAGAAGCGCATCGGGAACGGCCGTTTCATCATCTATAACCATAATCATCCCATTCGCACACAAGTATGTAAACCAGATGGATTCTAATGCGCTTGGCGCATCTGTCAAATCTTTCGCCCAATGTTTCTAGGTAAAGCTGCCGCTTTGCCGATTTCCAGTTGGCGAAAGTAAGGAATCGGGGTTTAATTACGGTATCGTAGTACTGGAGTCCTGTAACAGCGTAAAATATCGTATGCACACATTTTATTTTCCCGGTCACGCCCAGCACGATCCGACGCAGATTGGCAGCGCTGACGGGCCGGAAGCAACGTTATTGATAGACCATCCCCAACGCGGTGATGCGATTTGCCAGGCTATCCAGGAAGCCGGCCTGGGTGATATTACCGCGCCTGGCGACTTTGGCGGCGAACCGATTGAGGTGATCCACGAGTACGGAATGCTCAACCTGCTGCAAGATGGCTACGAACGATTGGCGACACAAAACAACCAGACGGCTGCCTTGCCAGACACCTTTATCACCAGCGTCCGGCCGCTGCACAAGACCCGTTCTATCCAGGGACAGTTAGGTTATTACTGCTTTGATCGCGCCTCACCGCTGCTGGCCCATACCTGGCAGGCGGCGTATTGGAGTGTGCAAACGGCCGTATCCGCCGCCGCGCTGGTGGCTGCCGGGGGTGAGACTGTGGCCTATGCCCTATGCCGCCCACCAGGCCATCATGCCGGGCCAAACAGCTACGGTGGGCGTTCTTACCTCAACAACGCGGCTATTGCCGCCAATTGGCTGGTGCAGCAAGGCCGCCGGGTAGCCGTGCTGGACATAGATTACCATCATGGCAATGGCACGCAGGCGGTGTTTTACGGCCGTTCCGATGTCCTCGTCTGCTCCATTCATGCCGACCCATTTTACGAGTACCCCTACTTCTGGGGCTTCGCCGACGAATTTGGCGTGGGCAGCGGCCTGAACTACAACTACAATTTCCCTCTGTCTCGCGGCGCGCAAGAGGCCACTTATCTGGAGACCCTGACCGCCGCCCTGATCAAAATTCGTCTGTACGTGCCCGATGTCCTGGTCCTCTCCCTGGGCACAAACATCATCGAAGGCGACCCTGGCGGCAGTTTCCGCCTGCACAGCGACAGCCTCGGCCGCATTGGTCGCCAACTGGCCCAGCTCAATATCCCGCTGGTGGTGGTGCAAGAGGGTGGGTATGCGTTGACGGCCGTTGGTCAGCAAATCGTCTCCTTTTTCAGCGGCTTATTAGACTCGCAAAAGCCATAATCTGACATGATTGTCACCTTGTCAGATGTCACCTTGTCAAGCATAGACACCACAATCCACGTATAAACAGATGAGGGACAACACCTATGATCCGTACCATCGGCAAATCTAGTCAAATCAGCACGCAGCGACCCGGCTGCCTGGTGGGGTTTTCCCTGTTTTGGATAGCCTTTTCCGGCATCTTTGTGGTGATTGGGCTAACTGCTGGCGCTGGGTTTTTTTTCACCGCGTTTGGTCTGGTCTTTGTGGGCATTGGCGTCGTCCTGTTGATCTACGCCCTGATGAGTTACTTTGCCCGCTACAAAGTAGGCCAGCCGGAGTTCCGGCTGTCGCAGACCGAGCTGCGCGTCGGCGACAGTTTCGCCTTCAGCTTTACCCACACCTTTCCCCGCAGTGTACAGATTACTGAGATGGAAACACAGCTCATCTTTCGGGAACGGGCCACCTATCAGCAGGGCACAGACACTAAAACAGTCACCCATGAACACATCATTCAGACCTTCAGCGAACCCGGTCGGCAGTTTCAGGCCGGGCATCTCATTGCCAAAGGATACCAACTGCAAATCCCCCGAACGGCGATGCACACCCTGAAAGTGCGGCGCAACGAACTGACCTGGATGGTAAAATTCACGGCAAAAATACCCAGCTTACCTGACTTTGTGGAAGAGTTTGAGCTAAACGTCTTACCAGAAATAACGCGGCAGGTGTCTGATGGCTAAAGCAGATTTTACAGTTACGTTTCATGGCGGCGAAGATACGCCCACAGCCAAAACATTTCGCCCCGGCGAACAACTGCGCGGCCGCGTGACGCTTTTCACCGATGAAAAAGTGAAATGCAAACATTTTTACATTCGCCTCGGCTGGCGCACCGAAGGACGCGGCAGTATCTATGCGGAAAAAGTGGCCGAGTTGGACGTTTTCCAGGGTGAGTTGTCCCCTTCTATCCCGGCGACGCATGATTTTGCCTTTACGCTGCCAGCGCAGCCGTGGAGTTATGAGGGGCATTACATCAGCATTGTGTGGGGCGTGCAGGTGGAAATAGACGTACCCTGGGGGATTGACCTGAAATACCATGAGCCGTTTATTCTTACGCCACAGCGGGAGGGAGTTGAGAGTTGAGAGTTGGGAGTTTAGAGGGCGTGGTGGATGGCGGCCAGGTGGTGGGCGTCCAGGGTGATGGGGGCGTCCTGACGCTGCCAGACCTCGTATAAAAAGTATTCGGCGTCGCGCATGTTGTGGCCGAACGTGTCGTACAGGAACGACACGGCCGTTTCCGCCAAAGTCACCCGCTCTCTGTCTGGCAGCGCAAAATAGGCCAGCCGCCGCTCCAGCACCGCCCAGTAATGGGCGACCGAAATTTCTGTCGCCAACCACACGGACGCCAACGGCCGTCGCCAGCGGGCAAACAAAGGCGACAAATCCTCATGGCTGCTGATAATCAGGCGGATACGGCCGTGTTCCACCAGGCGCAGCAGACGCCGCCGCTCGCGCCCACTCAGGCGTTGCGCCTCATCAAGCAAAAACAGGTCCAATTCAGCCGTGTCGGTGACAAACCGGGATTGACCATCCGGCAGATATTCATAGGCCACACGCTGCCCCAAGGCGGCAAAATGGGCTTCAAGCCCCAACAAACTGGTCGTTTTGCCGCTGCCCATTGGCCCCAAAAGCTGCCAGTTTTGCGGCGAAACCGCCAATAACAGGTTTACAGGCGACGGTAACACAGCCACCGCCGCCCACTCCGCCGCCGTCAGCGCCCCAAATGGATTGCGCCGATAGCCTAATTGGTAAAAATGAAAGTGCGCCCGATTCATTATGCTATAATCATAGGGGAATCTGGTTATGACGCAATTACCTTCCAGTTGGATTGGCTGCACGCTTAACGGCCGTTACCACATCGAGTCCCTGTTGGGGCGCGGTGGAATGTCTACCGTTTACCGGGCGACAGACCCCAATTTACAGCGCGTCGTCGCCATCAAACTCATCCATCCCCATCTCACCGAAAACCCACAGTTTGTCCAACGCTTTGAGCAAGAGGCAACGGCCGTTGCCCGCCTACGCCACCCCAACATCGTCCAGGTACACGATTTTAACCACCATGAAGGCGTCTATTACATGGTGCTGGAATACATACCCGGCGAAACCCTGGCGCAAAAGCTAGAAACCCTCAACCAGGCGCAGGCCCATATGCTGCCCGCCCAAAGCGTGCGCATTTTGGCCGATTTATGTCTGGCGGTAGATTACGCCCACCAGCGCCGTATGGTCCACCGCGACCTGAAACCGGCCAATGTGATGATCAACCGGCTGGGCGAGCCAGTGCTGATGGATTTTGGCATCGCCAAACTGCTGGGCAGCCCATTGGCGAACCTGGGGGAAGATGGACTGGGAACCGCCCGCTACATGTCCCCAGAACAAATCCAGGGGCAAGAAGTGGACCACCGGGCCGACATTTATGCGCTGGGCGTTATGCTTTGGGAGATGTTGACCGGGCAGCCGCCGTTTAACGGCCGTTCAACCGAAGAAATCCTTGCGAACCATCTAAACCAGCGCGTGCCGGACATTCTGGAAGGGTTGGGCGATGTCATTCCACCGGCGCTGACGGCCGTTATCAGCACCGCCCTGGCTAAAGACCCAGCCTATCGCTACCAATCGGCCGCCGACATGGCCACCACCCTACAAACGGCCACACTCTACTTGCAAGAGCTGAGCGGGCCGCTGGGGGTGCGCCATTGGCAGCATTTGTCCCGTCTGCTGCAGCAGGCGCAAACGGCCGCCGAAACAGACGACCACCTGGGCTGCCTGGAAAAACTGGATGAGCTAGAACGCACCGGGGCCGATTTTGCCCCGGAACAGGTGGCTCACCTGCGCCAGGCGGCGCAAACAAGGCTGTATGAACAGGCCGTCCACCTGTTCCAAAGCGGCCGCTTTGATGACAGCCTGACTCTGGTAGACCGGCTGGCGCAATTTTCACCCGACCTGCCCAATCTGGATCATCTGGAGACACAAATTCGCCAGGGGCAAAAAACGGCCAGTCTGCAAACAACATTAGACCAGTTGTACGATGAAGCCATCGCCTACCTGCGGCAGGGAGAATACGAAGCGGCGCTGGCAAAATGGCGCGACGTACAGGCGCAGCACGGCCGTCTGGCTTACAGCGACCGACTCCAGGTGGAGCGCCTGGCCAAAGAAGGCATTTGCGCCAGTTTGTACAGCCGGGCGTTAACGGCCGTCTCCACCAACCGCCCCGAAGAAGCCCTGCGCCTCTGGGAGGAAATTCAGGCGACCGACGCTGATTACCCAGACCTGGGGGATGTAGCAGCCCAGGCGCAGCAGCTTTTGCATCAGCGGCGGCAGCAAGTCACCTGGCAGCGCCGTCTTCTCTACGCCGTCCCGGCGCTGCTGCTCTTGGGGTTGGCGGCGTTTTGGCTGCTGCGTGGCCGGGCGGACGTGGCGGCGTCAGCGCCAATGCCAACGGCCACCCAACTGCTCGCCACCCCACAGCCCACCCAAACGGCCGTGCCCGCAGCCACACCGACCGCGCCGCCTACGGCCGTGCCGCCTACAACCATCCCTGCGGTTCTGCCACCGGCCAGCCCCACACCCACTACCGCCCCAACCACCGAAGCGACGGCCGTCCCCACCCGGCCGCCCAATATCGCCCAGGCCAACGCCGACGCTTCCATCTTTGCCAGCCCCAATACAAGCAGCCTGGAACTGGCTGTCGTGGCTGCCGGGGAACAGGTGCAGGTGCTGGGGCGTTCGGAAGTGCGCAATTGGCTGTTTGTAGACAACGGTCAGGTGGCCGGGTTCATTTTCCAACCCCTGCTGCTGTGGGATGGCGATGTGGCCGCGCTGCCGGTTTACACCTACACCGACGCCGCTCCGGCGGACGACGCCGCTCCGGCGGACGACGCCGCTCCGGCGCTGGCCTCGCCCACCCCGCCTTCAACCAGCAGCAGTGTGATCACCCCGCTGAAGATTGATTTGTGGGGATTGGCCGGCACGGCGCGATGCAGTGGTGGGCGGTGGAGCCAGAGTGTGTTTGTTCAGGGGCAAGGTGGTAACGGCCGTTACCGCTACTATTGGAATGATCAACTGCTGGCCGGCCCAACCAGCGCCAGCCACACCTTCACTGTTAACAGCGGCGGCGGTGTGGTCATCGGCGTCGGCCGCGTCGTCTCCGGCGACGGGCAAACCGCCGAACGCGAACTGTTTATTCCCATTCCCACCTGCGCCAGTGGTTCGTAACATCCGTAGGCCGAAGTCTGTATCCCGTTATCCGACGACATCTTCCAGAGGTAACACCCTACGGACTACCGCTTACGGTTACTAATGTGTATCAAAGATTGCGCAGATTGCGCAGATTATTTTCTGCTACGCTCTGCGCATTCTCTGCGGTTTATTGTTGAAGGAGTACAAGTCATGAATACGATTCAAGAAAGGCAGTGGTATACCGGTGATATTGCCGAGGAAATACGCAACCGTGAACAGGAGTATACGGCCGTTACCCAAGACATCACCTTTACGGCCGAACAACACGCCATCTGGGCGCGGCTGTACAAAGGCATCCACCGGCCCCATTTATTGGAGCATGTTTGCCGTGAATTTGTCGTCGGGTTGGAACGGCTGCAATTAGACCCACAGCGCATCCCCTCCATCGCCCACCTGAATGAGCGCATTCAACCCCACACCGGCTGGCGCATTGAGCGCACGGCCGTGCGCTATACCAAAGCCGACGACTGGTACGCCAAATTCGCCCAACGCATCTTCCTCATCACCGATTACCTGCGCAGCCACGACCAGCTCCAATTCACGCCCGAACCAGACATGTTCCACGACATCTTCGGCCATCTGCCCTACCTGACGCTGGACTTTTACGCCCGCATCGAAGACAAATTTGCCCCCGCCTACCACAAGGCCACCGACGCCGAACGTGAAGTTATCAAGCGGCTGGCCTGGTACAGCACTGAATTTGGTCTGGTGATGGAGGACGACCGCATCAAAATTTTTGGCGCGGGCATCATCTCCGGCCGCAGTGAACTGGCGAACACCATCATGGAACTGTACCGGCTGGACCGGGACGATGTGGTGTCTTACAGCGATGGCAATATCTATGCGCAAATCACTGCCCAATTTGAACAGCACAAAACGGATGTGGACCGCATTATTCACGGCGTGAACCGACTGCACCAGCGGGGCGAAATGTCTTCGCAAGACCAGGGCTGGAATGTCATCCGCGCCCTGTATGATGACCTGGGCATCGCCCGTGTGGGCTATTTTGGCGGCGAGGTGCTGCTGGCGCCCTTTGAGATTGAGTACATCGCCCGGATTCCCAAAACCGTGTACGCTTTTAATCCCATCTTCTTCGTCTTTGAATCGTTTGCGCAGTTGGACGCGCTGCTAGACAGTTACCTGGAACCGATTGCCCGGCGCTGACGCATGACGCGCAGTGTACTCTACTCTATAATTCCATCCCATGATATCCATCACACATCCCGAACAAATCGCCCAAACCCTTACCTTACGGCCGTCACAAGTGACGGCCGTCATCGAACTCCTCGACTCTGGCAACACCATCCCGTTCATCTCCCGCTACCGCAAGGAAGCCACCGGCAGCCTGGACGAAGAACAAGTCCGGGCCATCGAGGAACAACTGCACCGCCTGCGCGCCCTGGACGAACGACGCGCGGCCATCATCGCTTCCATCACCGAACAGCAGAAGATGACGCCAGAATTACGCGCAGCGCTCCTGGCCGCCAACACCCTGACCACTCTGGAAGACCTCTACCAGCCGTACAAACCCAAACGGCGCACCCGCGCCACCATCGCCCGCGAAAAAGGGCTAGAGCCGCTGGCCGCCCTCATCCTGGCCCAACCGCGCAGCACAAAAAGCATCTACGAACTGGCCGAACCCTTCCTCACCGAAGCCGCGCCCACCATCGCCGAAGCCCTGGCCGGGGCCTATGACATCGTCGCCGAAACCATCAGCGACAACGCCGAGGTGCGCCAGCGCGTGCGCGAGAAGGCGCTGCAATTTGGGCTGCTGCACAGCCAAAAAATCGAAGGCGCGGCCGACGAGAAGGCCGTCTACGAACTCTATTACGACTACGAAACGCGGGTGGACCGGCTGCGGCCGCACCAGATTCTAGCCATCAATCGCGGTGAAGCGGAAAAAGTGCTGCGCGTCAACCTGACCATCACCGAGAATGATTGGTTGATGCCGATGCGCCATGTTTTTCGGCCCGATTTTCGCCATTCGCCGCTGGCCGAGCCGCTGCAACTGTGTATGCACGACGCCGCCCAACGCCTGCTGCTGCCGGCCATCGAGCGCGACGTTCGCCGCACACTGACAGAAAAAGCGGAAATCCACGCCATCCATGTCTTTGCCGCCAATTTGCGTGGGCTGCTCAGCCAGCCACCGCTTGGCGGCCATGTGGTCCTGGCGATTGACCCCGCTTTTCGCACGGGCTGCAAAGTGGCCGTGATTGATGCGACGGGCAAGGTGTTGGAGACAACGGCCGTTTACCCCCACCCGCCGCAAAAAAAATGGGACGAAGCGCTCAAAACCCTGGCCATGCTGATTGCCCGACACGCCATCACGCTGATCGCCATTGGCAACGGCACCGCCTCGCGGGAGACAGAGCAGTTGGCTGCCGAACTGACGCGGCAGATACCAGGCGTGCATTACCTGATGGTCAACGAAGCCGGCGCCAGCGTTTACAGCGCCAGCAAGCTGGCCCGCGAAGAAATGCCCGACCTGGACGTCACGCTGCGCGGCGCGGTATCCATCGGCCGCCGGGTGCAAGACCCACTGGCCGAACTGGTGAAAATTGACCCCAAGGCCATCGGCGTGGGCATGTACCAGCACGATGTCAACCAAACGGCGCTGGCGGCCGCGCTGGATGGGGTGGTGGAGTCGGTGGTAAATCAGGTGGGGGTGGACCTGAACACCGCTTCGCCGGCGCTGCTGACATATGTGTCGGGCATTGGGCCGAAGTTGGCCGAGAAAATTGTGGCGCATCGGGACAAAAACGGCCGTTTCCCCCACCGCCAATCTCTGCTCAAAGTGAACGGACTGGGCAGCAAAGCGTTTGAGCAGTCGGCCGGGTTTTTACGCATCCGCGATGGCGCCGAGCCGCTGGACGCCAGCGCCATTCATCCAGAGAGTTATCAGGTGGCAGCGGCCGTTTTGCAGCGCGCCAACCTGTCACTCGCCAATTCCCCGGCCGAGCGCGAGACAGCGCTGCAGCGGCTGCGTCAGCAGCCGTTGGCGGACTTGGCCGCCGATCTCAAAACCGGCGTACCCACCCTGCTGGACATCTTTGAACAATTGGTTCGCCCCGGCCGCGACCCCCGCGAAGATTTGCCCCAACCCCTGCTGCGCCGCGACGTGTTGAGCATGGATGATTTGCTGCCGGGAATGCAGTTGAGCGGCACAGTGCGCAATGTGATTGATTTTGGCGCGTTTGTAGACATTGGCGTCAAACAAGATGGCCTGCTGCACCGCACGCAAATTCCCCGCGACGAAACGCTGAACGTGGGCGACGTACTGGAAGTATGTATCTTGAAAGTGGAAAAGGATCGCAATCGGATCAGCCTGGGCTGGCCTGTCCCCGACTAGTATCCGTAGGCCGTAAGCCGAAGTCCGTACCCCGTTATCCGATGGCATTTTCCAGAGGTAGCGCCCTACGGATTACCGCTTACGGATACTAGGCCGCCTTCCCATGCCCCGCCAGGACATAAACGGCCGTTGTCGCCAACAAATTCTTAAACCAGGTTCGCGGACCGCGCTGTGCGCTGGCCAGGTAAACCTCGTCCAAAAAATCTACATTGAGTTCTCGGCACAGGCGCGCAAAATCGGCCACGGTCATGGCCTGCCAGCGTGGTGGTTCGTACCAGGATTGGGGCAAGTCGGGGGCCGGGGGGATACGGCCGTTCAGCAGCAGCGCCAACCGGCAGCGCCAATAGCCCCAATTGGGGAAGCTGACCACCCCTTTGCGCCCCACACGCAGCATCTCGCGCACAATCATCGCCGGGTTATCCAGATACGGTAAGGTTTGGCTGAGAATGACATAATCAAAACTATCGTCGGGATAATCGGCCAGCCCCTCTTCTAGATTGCCCTGGCGCACCGTCAGGCCGCGCCGCACACAGGCCAACACGCCCAATTCGCTCAGCTCGATGCCCCGTCCCCGCGCCTGCCGCTGGTGTACCAGAAAGTCCAGCAGTTCGCCATTGCCACAGCCCAGGTCCAACACCCGCGCCCCCGACGGGATGAGGTCGGCGATGACCCGCAGGTCGGGACGGAGCGGCGGCGGGTTAGCCACCTATCGCCGCCTCAGCCCATAACCGGTCCAAAAAGCTGCCTAAGAGTTCGGTCATGGTGTCTACCTCCAATAGAAAAGCGTCGTGGCCCCAGGTGGATTCAATGTCTAAAAAGGTAACGTCGGCGTTAACGGCCGTTAACGCCGTCACCAACTCTTTACTGTGATAAGTGGGATAGAGCCAATCGCTGGTAAAGCTAACCACCAGATATTTCACTTCGGCCGAATGAACAAAAGAACCGGCCAGCGTGCCCGTCGGCTCGGTCAGGTCAAAATAATCCATCGCTTTGGTGACGTATAGGTAGCTGTTGGCATCGAAACGGCGGGTAAAGTTGTTGCCATTGTATTTCAGGTAACTTTCCACCTGGAATTCCGTCTGAAATTCATAACCAAACTTTTCCCGGTTTTGCAGCCGACGGCCGAATTTTAGATTCATGCTCTCATCGCTGAGATAGGTGATGTGGCCGACCATGCGCGCCACCGCCAGACCGGCGTCTGGTTTGTGGGGCTTGTCGTAGTAGGCTCCGTTTTGCCAGTTGGGATCGGCGTAGATGGCCTGCCGCCCCACTTCGCCGAGGGCGATGAGCATCGGGCTGTGCCGCCCGGTGGTCGCCAGAGGAATGGCTGCCTTTAGCCGATGAGGATGGCGCGCCGCCCACTCCAACACCTGCATCCCGCCCATGGAACCGCCGGCGACACAAAACAACTGCACGATTCCCAGGTAATCAATCAGCCGAACCTGTGCCCGCACCATGTCACCAACGGTGACGACGGGGAATTGCAGGCCATACGGCCGTCCAGTCGCCGGATTGGTCGCCGTAGGGCCGCTGGAGCCGTAGCAGCTGCCCAGGACATTGCTGCACACGACAAAATAGCGGTTGGTATCAAACGCTTTGCCAGGGCCAATGCAGTCGTCCCACCAGCCAGGGCTTTGATCTTCAGGTGTATGGTAGCCGGCGGCGTGGGCGCTGCCGCTGAGAGCATGGCAAATGAGAATGGCGTTGCTGCGGTCGGCGTTTAGAGCGCCATACGTCTCATAAGCCAGCGTCACCGGGCTGAGCGCAGCGCCGCTCTCCAACTGAAACGGCGACCTCTCCGCAAAGGTGAGGTGCTGAGTGTGGACAAGGCCGACGGAAGATGTTGGGGTCATTGTGGCGTTAACCAGCAGGCGACAAAAGTCTTGGAGACTTTTGTCGCCTGCTGTCTGGTTTAGGCGGCGCTTAATGCCTGGTCCAAATCCCACAAGATGTCTTCAATATCTTCGATACCTACGCTCAGGCGAATAAAGTCCGGGGTGACACCGGCCGTCTTCAATTCGGCTTCCGTAAGTTGGCTGTGGGTCGTGGAGGCGGGATGAATCGCCAACGATTTCGCATCGCCGACATTCGCCAGGTGGCTGAACAACTGCAAGTTATTGATAAACCGTTCACCGGCGGCGCGGCCGCCCTGAATGCCAAAACCCAGGATGGCCCCGCTGCCTTTAGGCAGCAGCCGTTTGGCGCGTTCATAATGGGGATGGCTGGGCAGACCGGGATAAGAGACCCAGGCAACCAAAGGATGCGCTTCCAGGAACTCGGCCACCCGCTGCGCATTGCTAACATGGCGGTCAATCCGCAAACTCAGGGTCTCTAACCCCTGAATGGTTTGCCAACTGTTAAAGGGCGCCTGCGACGCGCCAATGTCGCGCAAAATCTGGACGCGAGCCTTCAAAATAAAGGCCGGCGCACCCAAATCCGCGTAGACCAAACCATGATAGCTGGGGTCAGGCGTGGTGAAATTGGGGAAACGGCCGCTTGTCCAATCAAAATTCCCCCCATCCACAATCGCCCCGCCAATCGTCGTGCCATGCCCACCGATAAACTTGGTGGTCGAGTGGGTGATAATGTTGGCGCCCCATTCAAACGGCCGGAAAAGATACGGCGTAGGGAACGTGTTATCAATCACCAGGGGAATGTGATACTTTTGGGCAATCGCCGCAACTTCCTCAAAGGGAAAAACAGCAATGTCTGGATTGCCCAACGACTCCCCATAGATAATTTTGGTATTGTCCTGAATGGCCGCCTCAAACGCCGACGGGTCTTCCGGGTTCACAAACGTCACGTCAATACCCAGGCGGGGAAAGGTATAGTTAAACTGGTTGTACGTGCCGCCATACAATCGGCTGCTGCTGACTAAATGGTCGCCTGCGCCGCAGATAGTCAAAATCGCCATCGTTTGCGCTGCGTGGCCGCTGCTGGCGGCCAGCGCACCCACGCCTCCTTCCAGATCGGCCAGGCGCTGCTCCAGCACGTCCGTGGTAGGATTCATGATACGGGTGTAAATGTTGCCAAATTCTTTCAAGGCAAAGAGATTGGCCGCATGTTCCGTACTCCTGAACTGGTAACTGGTGGTCTGATAAATCGGCACGGCGCGGCTGCCGGTGGTCGGGTCCGGCTGCTGCCCGGCGTGCAGTTGACGGGTGGTAAAACCTAATTTGCGGGGCTGATCGGTCATGAAAACGCTCCTTTTCAAATTATGAATGGTGGACTGCGAATTGTGAACGATGAATACGATTGCGAATGAACTCATGACCTGGCGCCAGATCAATTCAAACTTCACAATTCACGATTCAAAATTCACAATTCTTGAGCGTTTTCTGGGAGATTTGCCTTTTGCGGAATACAACGCTTAGGGCACAGGGGGGCGGAAACCACGGTCCTCTCTCATCTTCCAGAATCGCTCTGCCGGAATTGGCACCCGGTCGCTGTTTGTGTCTGGCTAGACATGAACAGTCGGGTTGCCGAGGCTTCATCGGGCCGGTCCCTCCGCCTCTCTGGATAAAAGTGACACTATATAGTTGTTAGTTTTCGACTATACCGATTCGCCAGGGATTCGTCAAGCAACAGAATTGCACAAAAGTACCACGATTGCAATTGTGCAGATAAGACAGGTCTAGCTTATTCCTCAGGCAAATTGGGAACGTCTAGCGTTAATTCCTGGCTAACAAACTCAAAGAGCAGCGCCAGGTCGGTGAAATGCCGCCATTCACCGGTGCGGACATCCTGCACTGAAACGTGCCAGGCCGGCGGCTGCGCCTGCATCCGCCGAAAACGTATCAGATAAGATTGATACTCTTGTGGCGCTGGCTTGTAAGGCATGGCTCGATAACCTTCTTGGCATCAAACAGGGGCAAGGGCAGGGGCACAATACACTGTGCCCCTGCCAAACAGGCAATCAATACGCCGCTGTCCGGAGACCTGGTACAGTTGTCCAGAAATCAGGACCAGGTTTGTAGGGGCTGGCCTTGTGCCTGCCCCAGAGGGCGACCACAAGGGTCGCCCCTACAAACATGATGCGAATTTACGGAAAGCTGTACTAGCCGTTGTTGACGATAAACGTATTGAGAATACGGTCCAACGCATCCAGGTCGGCGTCGCTGACAACCTGAACCATGATGAGCGCCAGGTAGCTGCGGTCGGCTGGTTCAGCGGCCATGACGACCAGCAGGGTTTCTGTGCCGCCACAGTTCAGCCAGAGATCATATTTGCCGGTGTAAACGGAGTCATCATAATCACTGCGTGGGCCTCCGCTGTCGCAGTCGGAGCTAAACTCAAAGGCATCCAACAGTTCGTCCACAGAAACATCAAACTGGTCGGTGGCCCCAAAGAAAACGCCGGGCGTGGTCCAGGAGTTCAAGAATTTATCCAGGCTTGGCGCGGCCGTTACCGAAAGGCCAATGACTTCACCACTTAGTTCCCAGGGACTGCCATCTACTTCGCCCCAGGTTGAGGGGATTTCCAGCGTCATCAGGCCAGAGTCATCGGTGACGGCGACGTAATCGGTGTATGTCGTGGCGCTGCTGCCGGTGCTGGCGCTGTCGTTGTTGCTGGCTTCGTTTTGCAGCGTTTGGGCAAAGGAGAAGGATTGTTCCAGGACACGGCCGTTCAACTGCCCGGCCAACACCTCTTCGCTGCTAAAGCGCAGGACTTCCACCGCCAATTTGTCGTTGGGGCCATGCGTGCGCAAAATGTCGCAGTAATCGGCCATTGTGCCGTCCAGGGCCAGGATCAGGTTTTCCAGGCTGGTGATGATGTCGCCACCTTTGACGCCCACTTCATCGGCTGGCGAACCAGATTTGACGGAGGAAACCCAGATGCCGGAGATGTTTTGTCCATCGTTAACGGCCGTGCCATTCACCCCAATAGACAAATAATCATTTCCCTGACGAAGCTGATCGATCACCGGCAGCGCCTGCGCCTGAGCAATGGCGAAATATTGGTTGGTGGTGTCTGATCCGGCGTAATTGACAGCCACAATTTTGCCATCGGGCGTCAACAGCGGGCCGCCAGAGTTGCCAGGGTTGATGGTGGCGTCATGTTCGATCACGTCATCCACCGAAGCCCAATTGGTCTCGCCAGAAGTACGCGCTTTGGAAACAATGCCCCGCGTCAGTGTGTATTCCGGGTCGCCCAGCGGGAAACCGGCCGCGTACACATCCAGACCCACACCCACCGGGCCATCGTACCATTCAAAATAGGGGTAGCCATCGCCGTCAATATCTATCACCGCCAGGTCGGCGCATTCAGAGACGCCCAAAATGCGGGCGTTGCGCGGCTGCGATTCGCCGCCGACCCACACCTTGAGCAAAGCAGCGCCGGTAACGACGTGATTGTTGGTAACGGCAATCCCGCTGGGGTCAATAATAAAGCCAGACCCGCGCCCGGCGGCGTTGTAGAGAGTCCCCACTTCGGGATCAACAAAAGTCCCTTCGGCTTGAATCTGAATGACACCTGATTTGGCCTGTTCCAGACTGGAGATGGCGCCGCTGGCAACGGCCGTTTCCGCCGTCGCCTCGGCGACAACTGTTTCCGTCCTGGTGTCCTGGGCCAAGCCACCCGACACCCGGAAAGGCAAAACACGCGCCGATTCCCCATTCAGGAATAGTTCCACCTGGTAATCGCCGGCCGGCCAGGGGCCATTGTTGGTCAGGTCAAAGGTCAACACGCCGCTGCCATTGGTCAATTCTACATCGTCGAGAATGGTGTTGGGATCCGCGCCGGTAACGGCAACGGCCGTCCACGATGCCTTCACTTTGGTATCATCGGGCGCGTTCGCCAGGTCCACAATCAGCCAAAACGTATCATCGGGGGCATAGGTCGTGGTAGATTGCGCGCCGCTCTCATCTTTGGTCAGTCGGGCATTGGCGATGTTGGCCGTGCTAAAGCTAATTTCCTTCCCACCACAAGCCACCAACCAAAAAAACAAACCAAACAAAGACACCTTGAGTAATTGTTTAAGACTCATTTGTTACGCTCCTTGTAAATAATGATTCACCACGGAGGCGCGGAGGATATGGTGATTTAACCCGTCAATCCTCCGTGTCTCCGTGGTGCAATCTCAACCAGAGTGTATCGTTACACCTGTCATAGATTGCCGTAGAATAGTGGACAAGCGCCAACAAAACGCCAACAGATGGTCAAAAAACGTCGAACAACCAAAAGGGGCTATAATCCAAGACAATGAGTCGCCTAGTCATGAGCTTCTTTGGACCGTTCCAGGTAACACTGAACCAGCAGCCCCTCAGCGGCTGGCGTTACGACAAAGTCCGGGCGCTGCTGGTTTACCTGGCGTGCGAGCAGTCGCGCGCTCATTCGCGGGACGAACTGGCGGCTATGCTCTGGCCAGACAGCGCCAACGCCGCCGCCCGTAAAAGCCTGCGCCAGGCGTTGACCATTTTGCGCGCCGTGATTGACGACGAAACGGCCGTACCCCCCCATCTCCTCGCCAGCCGTGAAACCCTCCAGTTCAATCCCGCCAGCAGCCACACGCTAGACGTGACCCGCTTCGCCACCCTGGTCCGGCAGGTCCAATCCCATGCCCACAACGATATGGCAGCCTGCGACGCCTGCCTGACGGCCCTGGCGCAGGCCACTGCCCTTTATCACGGCGACCTATTGGCCGGTTTCTCCTTGCCAGAAAGTGTGCCCTTTGAAGAATGGCTTATCTCCACCCGGGAACGGCTGCGGCTACAAACCATCGAAGCGTTGGGCCAGTTGGCAGCAGCCTATGCCCACCGAAACAGCCACGATCTGGCCGTGCAGGCGACGCGCCAACAGTTGGCGCTGGACCCCTGGAACGAGACGGCCGTCCGGCTGTTGATGGGCACGCTGGCGCAGCGCGGGCAGCGGGCCGCAGCCCTGGCAGAGTATGAACGCTGCAAGCGCATTCTGGCCGACGAATTAGGTATCACACCATCGGCCGAAACCATCGCCTTGTACCGTGAAATACGCGGTGAAGAGGGCGCGGCTGCCTGGCAGCCCCTGGAACAGGCCGGTCTGTCGCCGGCAGTCGTCCCCACGCCGCTCTCTCCACTGATTGGCCGTGAACAAGAGACAACGGCCGTCATCACCTTTTTGCGCCAGGACAGCGTGCGCCTACTGACGCTGATGGGACCGCCCGGCGTCGGCAAAACACGCCTGGCGCTGCATGTCGCCCAGGCGCTCCAGGCAGACTTCCAGGGCAGCGTCTACTACGTCGCTCTGGCGGGCATCGCTGACCCCACATTGGTCACAGTCGCCATCGCCCGCACGATGGGCGTTCCCGGCGACCAGGCAAAGGCTTCGCCGCTGCTTCAACTCACCCGGGAATTGCAGAACAAACGGGCGCTGCTGGTGTTGGACAACTTCGAGCAGCTGCTGGCGTCAGCTGCGGCCGTTCTCGACCTGCTGCACGCCTGTCCCCAACTCAAAATCCTGGTCACGTCGCGCGCCCCCTTGAACCTGCGCGGCGAACAACGGTATCTGCTGCCCACCCTGCCAGATGACCCGGCCATCCGCTTGTTTGTGGCCCGCACCCAGGCCATCGTGCCCGATTTTAGGCTGACGCCGGAGAATGAAACGGCCGTCGCCGCTATTTGCCGCCAGGTAGATGGACTGCCGTTGGCTATCGAACTGGCCGCCGCCCGCGTCCGGCTGCTGCCACCACAACGGCTGCTGCAACAGCTCAGCAGCGCCTCTGGCAAAGCGCTGAGCCTGCTGAAAGGGGGTGGCCGCAGCAGTACCGACCATCATCAAACGCTCCACCAGGCCATCGAATGGAGCTACGATCTGCTGGACGAGGCGCAGCGGCGGTTGTTTGCTCGATTGGGCGTCTTTGCCTCTGGTTTTACTCTGGAAGCCGCGGAAGCCGTCTGCCAGATTGGCCCTGGCGCGCCCGATCTGGCGGAAAGCATTGAGAACCTGCTGGATAACAGCCTGCTGCGGCGCAGTGAAACGGCCGTCCATGGATACCGCTTCCTCATGCTGCAAACTATCCGCCACTATGCCCTGGAACGTCTGGCCGACAATGGCGAAGCCCCCCTTATGGCCAGCCGCCACGCCGACTATTTTCTCGGTCTGGCTAAAATCGCTGCGGCCGAACTGGCCGGGCACAACCAGGCCATCTGGCTGGAACGGCTGGAAGGGGAGCAAAACAACTGCCGGGCAGCGCTGGAGTGGAGCATTGAACATTCGCCGGAGCAAGGGTTAGAGTTAGCTGCCGCGTTGTTTCCTTTTTGGCACACGCGCTCTTATTTGCGCGAAGGGCGGTTGTGGCTGGATAGGGCATTGGCGCAGGATGGACCGGAAACGGCCATGCGCGCCCGCGCCCTGGCCGCCGCCGGTCTGTTGGCCCAGCGCATGGGTGATTATGCCCAGGCGGAGAGCCAAACCCGCACGGCCGTTGCCCTGAGCCAACAACTAGGCGACTCAGTCACCACGGCCTACGCCCTGAACAACCTGGGCATCGTCCTCATGTCCCAGGGCAACAACAGCGCCGCGCTGCAATTGGCTGAAGAAAGCCGCGCTTTCTGTCAGGCAGCGGGCGACGAGATGGGCGTCAGCCGCGCCCTGATGATTATCGGCCAGGTGGCTTTGCACGAAGACCGCCTGGCCACCGCCGAGGAAGCGTTGGCCGCCAGTTTGGCCTTCTGGCGGCGGCAGGGCGACCGCAAAAACGCCATTTTGTGCCTGCTGAATCTGGGGCGCGTCCATATGATGCGCGGGGCGTATGCCGCGGCGGCGCAAGTCATTCGGGAGGGCGTGGCTCTCAGCCGGGCGGTGGGCGACCGGCACTTTGAGATGGTGGGGTTATGGACAGTGGGCGAAATTGCCCTGCTGCTGGGCGACACCCCGGCGGCAGTGGCTCAATATGAAGTCTGTCTGGCCCAAGCGCGGGAAATCGGCGACCAATACTTTGAGGCGCTGACGCTGAGCAAATTGGGCTTGCTGCAATTGGAGGTCGGGCGCAGCTTTCTGGCGGGCAGGGGCAGCGAGGCTGACGCAGAAGCCACTTTGCCCCCAGATTGGGCCGCGGCGGAACGGTCGCTGCAAGTGAGCCTGGAATTGGCGCGGCAGATTGGGGCCAGGTGGGGCGTAGCCGATGCTCTGGGCAATTTAGGGCTGGCCGCCCTGCGCCAGCAAAATCCAGATCAGGCTGGCGAGCTGCTGCGGCAAAGTTTGCAGTTGTTTTATGAACAAGGAGACCGGGCGAACACGGTGTTGGTCTTGGAGCGGCTGGCGGCTGTGGCCGCGGCCCAGACGCGCCCGGAACCCGCCGCGCAGCTGCTCGGCGCGGCCAACGCCTGGCGCATCGCGCTGGAGAATCCGCTGCCGCCCAACGAAAAGGCTGATTACCAGCAGCTAATGACCGCCATCCGCCGCCAATTGGGGGAACGGCCGTTTGCCCTGGCCTTTGCCACCGGGCAGGCAATGAGCCTGGAGCAGGCTTTATCAACCGCCGCGGGTTTGCCGGGCAAATCCGCCTATCCATCTGAATGAGGTCTACAGGTTATGATCCACACAATTGCCTTCGACGGTGACGATACACTCTGGCACAACGAATCGCTTTATGCCCTGACACAGGCGCAGTTTACCCAACTGCTGGCCCCTTACCACGACGCGGCCTGGGTCGAGCAAAAATTGTATGAAACCGAGATGCGCAATTTGCGCCTGTATGGCTATGGCCTGAAAGCCTTTACCCTTTCCATGATCGAGACCGCCATCGAGTTAACCGAGGGCCGTATTCAGGGGCACGAAATCCAGCAGATCATAGACGCCACCAAAGCCATGCGCCAGAACAAAATTGCCCTGCTGGATGGCGTGGTCGAGACGGTGGCGCAGTTGAACGGCCGTTACCGCCTGATGCTGATCACCAAAGGGGATTTGCTGGACCAGGAAGCCAAAATCGCCGGTTCTGGTCTGGCCGATTATTTTGATGTTGTGGAGATTGTGAGCGAGAAGACGGCCGTGACCTATCAGGCCATCTTCGCCAAATACCAGATCCAACCGGATACATTCCTGATGGTCGGCAATTCGGTCAAATCGGACGTGCTGCCGGTGGTGGCCCTGGGTGGTATGGGCGTCCACGTGCCCTACCACATCACCTGGGAACATGAGAGGGCACAAGGTGGGGAGACGGCCGTTTACCACAGCCTGTCCCATCTCAGCCAACTGCCTGATCTCTTAATCCGCCTGAACCATTAATTCATCTTGACGCCGCTCCTCTCATAGGCTATCGTTAAATTCAGGAACGACGCGCCAGACACCACAAAACGCAAGGCTCACTGTATCTGGCAAAAAACGCTTCCCCTTTAACAACCCTATAGGTGTCCAAAGAAATCTTCGCGCAATTTGTAGAACGATTTTCCCAATCGTTCTACAACAGCAGGAAAAGAGTTTTCCGGACAACTAGACTCAATTCCCATTCCCAAGAAAAAGGAGCAACAATGGACAAGCAAACCTTAATTGACCACTTGAACGATGATTTAGCCAGCGAATTCAGCGCCATCATCCAATACATCACCTATGCCGCCAAAGCCACCGGCCCTTACCGGCCACAGTTGGCCCAATTCTTCCTCACCGAAGTAGCCGACGAGCAGATCCACGCCCAATTCCTGGCCAATAAAATCGTCGCTCTGGGCGGTGAACCGACCACAACCGCCAAACCCGTGCCGCCGGCGGCAACCAACCGCGCCATGCTGCAAGCCATCCTGGCCGCTGAATTAGAGGCTGGCAAGGGCTACACCCAACGCGCCCAAGAAGCCGAAGCCTACGGCGACAAAGGGCTGGTGGTCGCTTTGGAAGACATGGTGCGCGACGAGATGGGCCACTCCGAAGAAACCGAACGGATGCTGCGCGATTGGCCGCTGTAAAACAGATCGTCGCAAATGAGTAAAAGCAAAAAGGGGCGTTTAAACGCCCCTTTTTGCTTTTACTCATTTGCAATACACCCTTTGCAACATCGTTCTTGGGGCGATTTTCTTGCCTCAGCAATTCTCATTTTGCAATCCAACCGTAGGGGCAGGACAGCATCTTTGCCAATCACCAATACCTTGCCTCCCGCCCGTCTCGCCCCTCTTTGGGTCCCATTGGGCGAGACGGCGCGGGAAAATGGCGTCCGCTGCGGCTGTTATCTGTCCGCGCCGTCCCACCCCTACGATAACACCAGGGCAAATTGAGAATTGCTGTTCTTGCCTTTGAAACCTTGACAAAAGTCGGCGTTTACTCTATTCTGTTAATACTATGCGAAAACAAGAAGGAGTCCCAAATGGCCGATAATCCACAACCACCACTATTCTCAAAAAGCGAACTCCCCACCGACCAAAGCGGCCAGCACATGTCACAAGCCATTCTGACGGCCGATGCTTCGATTCAGGCCGCCATAGGGCTATTTGAGACCCATATGCGCGATGAGGGCTTTGCGCTGAACACGCGCAAGGCATTTGTCAGCGATGTCCGGCTGCTGGGCAAATATCTGGGCATTGGGCAGCCAATTGGGGCCATCGGCACCAAAGACCTGAATGATTTTCTGGATTGGCTGGAGAACAAGCGAGGTGTGCCGTGCAGCGCCAAATCCTATTCACGGCGGGTGACAACGTTGAAGATATTTTTTGGCTGGCTGCACGAGAGCGGTGTGCTGCTCAACGACCCATCTACGGCCGTTATCCAGCGCAGCGTGAGAAGCCCATTGCCCGTCCTGCCTACGGAAGAAGACCTGGAAAAAGCGACGGCCGTTACCCTCAGCCTGATGCGGGGCGACGGCGATAAAAAAGCGGATGCACGCCCACATCTGCTGCTGACTCTGCTGCTGCAAACTGGCATCAAAAAAGGGGAGGCAATGGCCATTGTGCCCAATCACATTGACCGCAGCGATCCCGATAATCCTGTTTTGTTCATTCGCTATGCCAACCCACGCCTGCGCTACAAAGAGCGCAAAGTAACCCTGACGGCCGAATGGCTGGATGTGCTGGATGAATACACGGCCCAATACCAGCCGCCAGACACCATTTTCACCTGCACGCCGCGCAACCTGGAATACATTCTGCGCGATGTCAGCGATGCCGCCGGTCTAGAGAATGGGCTGCTGTCGTTCGAAAATTTACGCTGGTGCTCTGCCCTGCGCGACTGGCGCAATAAGGAAGAGCCAGACGACATCCGGCAAAAATTGGGTCTGTCTAAGATCACCTGGCGCGACACAAAAGCAAAGTTGGAGAAATTGGCGCAGGGGGGCTAGTGGCAGTATCCAGAAGTCAGTATTCAGTTTTCAGTGCGCCTTTGCGTTGAAAATTTCTCTGTGACTAAAAAGATATTCACTGGCTGGCTAGAGCCAACATCGCTCGCAAAAACTGCCCGGTATAGCTGGTTTCCACCTGAGCCACTTCTTCCGGCGTGCCCTGAGCAATGATCTGCCCGCCGCCATCGCCCCCTTCCGGGCCGAGGTCTATTAGATAATCGGCCGTTTTAATTACGTCCAGATTGTGTTCAGTGACAATAACCGTATTGCCGGCGTCCACCAGTTGGTGCAGCACATCCAACAGCTTCTGGATGTCGGCAAAGTGCAGGCCCGTCGTCGGCTCGTCGAGGATGTAGACGGTGCGTCCGGTGGCGACGCGGCTCAATTCCTTCGCCAGTTTGATGCGCTGTGCCTCACCGCCGGAAAGAGTCAGGGCGCTTTGCCCCAGTTTTACATAATCGAGTCCTACATCGTGGAGCGTTTGCAACATGCGGGTAATTTTGGGATGGTTGGCGAACAGCTCCAGCGCTTCCTGCACGTCCATGTCCAGCACATCGGCGATGGTTTTGCCCTTGAAGGTCACGGCCAATGTTTCGCGGTTGTAACGCCCGCCATAACATTCGCGGCACATCACCCACACATCGGCCAGGAAGTGCATTTCTACTTTGCGCAGGCCGTACCCCTGGCACGCCTCGCAGCGGCCACCTTTAACGTTGAAACTGAAACGGCCGTTTTTATACCCACGCAGTTTCGCCTCCGGCGTATTGGCAAATACCGTGCGAATTTCGTCAAACAGCTTCACATACGTCGCCGGGTTAGAACGGGGCGTGCGGCCAATTGGGTCCTGGGTGATATTGATCACCTTGTCCAGATGCTCCAGACCAGAGAGGCGGGCATACGGGCCAGGCGTGGTCTGGGCATTGTTCAGGGCGCGGGCCAGGGCCGGTTCCAACGTTTCAGCGATGAGACTGCTCTTGCCGCTGCCAGACACACCCGTGACGCAAATCATGGTTCCCAGCGGGAAACGGGCGTCTACGTTTTTCAGGTTGTGCAGCCGCGCCCCCAGCAGTTCGATGCTGCCATTGGTGGGAATGCGCCGCGTCGGGTGCTGCCCGCCGTGACCATTGGGTGACGAGACCTGCAACACGCCAGACAAATAGCGGCCGGTCAGCGAATTGGGGTCGGCCATCACCTGCGGCGGTGTCCCGGCGGCTATCACTTCGCCACCCTTCACGCCCGCGCCGGGTCCCAGGTCAATCAGCCAATCGGCGTCGCGCATGGTCTCTTCGTCGTGTTCCACCACCAGGACCGTGTTGCCCATGTCGCGCAGTTGGTGCAGCGTCTCGATGAGCGCCCGGTTGTCGCGGGCGTGCAAGCCGATGGACGGCTCGTCGAGGATGTACAACACGCCCACCAGCCCACAGCCAATCTGGCTCGCCAGACGAATGCGCTGCCCCTCGCCGCCAGACAGCGACGGCGCGGCGCGGTCCAGTGTGAGGTAATGCAGCCCGACGTTGAGCATAAATTGCAGCCGGTCGCGGATTTCTTTCAGCACTTCTTCGGCAATCTCGAACTGTTGTGAGGTCAGGGATGGGTGTTCCGTTTTCCGTGAACCGTAGTCCGTGTTCCGCAGTCCGTTTTCCGTATTCCGTGTTCCGTTTAGGGCATACGGCTCACGGTTTACGGCATACGGCATACGGCTCACGGTATACGGCTCGCGGCCAACGGCCAATGAAACCACCCACTCATACGCCTCATCAATCGCCATGCGCCCGACTTCGGTGATGGATTGGCCGCCAACGGTGACGGCGCGGGCTTCAGGGCGCAAGCGGGTTCCCTGGCAGGTGGGACACGGCCGTTGGCTCATAAAGCTGGCGTAGAAGGCGCGGGTATACTCGGAGCTGGTCTGGCGAAAGAGGCGGTAGATGTTGGCGATGATGCCTTTTAACGGCCGTTTTGTCTCCCCCGTCCACTGCGCATCATTGCCCTCGGCCTCATACTTGATGTGTACTACCTCGTCGCCGGACCCATCAAACAGCACGTCGCGGAACGACTGTGGCAGTTCGCGCCAGGGAGTGTCCAAATCTATGCCATAATGCTCGGCGATAGATTCTAACTGCGTCGTCTGCCAGCGGTTTTTTTTCTTACGCACGTTGCCATACCAGCGCAGCGCCCCATCCATAATGGACAGCGTTTCATCCTCCACAATCAGGTCCGGGTCCACCTGCATTTGCGTGCCAATGCCCTGACAATCCGGGCACATACCCAGCGGCGAGTTAAAGCTGAACAACTGCGGCGATAATTCCGGGAAGCTGATACCGCAGTGGGGGCAGGCGTTGTGTTCGCTCAGCAGCAGCTCTTCGCCGCCCAAATCGGCAATCAGCAGACCGTCACCGGCGCGCAAAGTCGTCTCTACCGAATCTACCAGTCGCGGCAAAAACGATTCGTCGGCCGCGGCCGGAGTTTGCAGCCGGTCTATGACCAGTTCAATGGTGTGTTTGGCTTTTTTGTCCAGTTTGGGCAGCGCGCCGGACAAATCTACCATCTCGCCATTGACGCGGGCGCGGGTATAGCCGTCCTGCCGCGCCTGGGTCAGCGCCTCCAGATGCGCCCCTTTGCGGTTGCGGGCGATGGGGGCCAGCAGTTGAAAACGGCTGCCGGCCGGCAGAGCGGCCAACTGATCGGCGATCATTTGCGCGGTTTGCGGCTGAACGGCGCGGCCGCACTGCGGGCAGTGGGCCAGGCCGATGCGAGCATATAACACGCGCAAATAGTCCATCACTTCGGTGACGGTTCCGACTGTGGAGCGCGGATTTTTGCTGACCGCTTTTTGCTCGATGGCGATGGCCGGGCTGAGGCCGCTGATGTGGTCTACTTTGGGTTTTTCCATCTGGCCGAGGAATTGGCGGGCATAGGCGGAGAGGCTCTCGACGTAGCGGCGCTGCCCTTCGGCGTAGATGGTGTCGAAGGCCAGGGATGATTTACCGCTGCCGCTGACGCCGGTGAGGACAACCAGTTGGTTGCGCGGGATGCGCACATCTATGTGCTTGAGGTTGTGCTGTTGTGCGCCACGAATGTAGATGATATCGGGTTCCATAGTTTTTCCGCAATCAGTGATCAGAATTCCGCTGTGATATTATGTGAACATGTGTTCTATTACACACAAACATTATAGCATACATGGGGCACGGCCGTTACCCCAAACATGCCCATCATAAAAAGAAATCCTGACAACTTGTGTCAGGATTTCAACTCTTGTTGTTGAATTAGAGTGCAGGCGAGACGCCCGCGCTCCCAGCCGTGATCAGCGCATGGTTTTGTAGGCGTTGATCAGCCCATTGGTCGAAGCGTCATGGGCCGACACCGGGGCCACGCCGCGCAGTTCGGGCAAAATTGCTTTGGCCAGCACCTTGCCCAACTCTACCCCCATCTGATCAAACGAATTCACATCCCAGATGACGCCCTGGGTGAAAATTTTGTGTTCGTAGAAGGCGATGAGTGTGCCCAACGTTTCTGGCGTCAGTTTTCTAAACAGCAAGGCGTTCGACGGCCGATTGCCGGCAAACGTCTTGGCGGCCACCAACATCTCTAGCTCTGCCTGGCTGAGATTGCTGTTGGCTAATTCGGCGCGGACTTCAACGGCCGTTTTGCCTTTCATCAGCGCTTCTGGTTGGGCGAAAAAGTTAGACAGCAGCAGGGTATGATGGTCGCCCAGCGGGTTGTGGCTCTGCGCCGCGGCGAGAAAATCGCAGGGGATCAACTTTGTGCCCTGATGAATAAGCTGGTAAAAAGCGTGCTGCCCATTGGTCCCTGGCTGGCCCCAAATCACCGGCCCGGTGGAATAATCTACCGGCTTACCGGCCCGCGTCACACTTTTGCCGTTGGATTCCATGTCTCCCTGCTGGAAATAGGCCGGGAAGTATTGCAGGTATTGGTCGTAGGGCAAAATGGCGTGGGATTCCGCGCCGAAGAAGTTGTTGTACCACACGCCCAACAAGGCCATGATGATCGGGATGTTGTGGGCAAACGGCGCGGTGCGAAAATGCTCGTCGGCGTGGTGCGCGCCGGCCAACAAAGCCGCAAAATTGTCGAAGCCGACGGCCAGGGCGATGGACAAGCCGATAGCCGACCACAAAGAGTAGCGCCCACCGACCCAATCCCAGAACTCGAACATGTTGTCGGGGTCAATGCCAAAGGCGGCGACGGCCGTCTCATTGGTAGACAGGGCGACAAAATGTTGGGCAACGGCCGTTTCCTCCCCTATCGCCCGCAGAAACCATTGCCGCGCTGTATGGGCGTTGGTCATCGTCTCCTGCGTGGTGAAGGTCTTGGAGGCAATGAGAAACAGCGTCGTCTCCGGCTGCACCTGGCGCAGCGCCTCGGCGATGTCTGTGCCGTCCACGTTAGAGACAAAATGGGCGCGCAGGTCGCGCCGGGTATACGGCTTCAGCGCCTCCACCACCATTTTTGGCCCCAGGTCGGAGCCGCCAATGCCGATGTTGACAATATCGGTGATGGGCAAACCGGTGCAGCCGCGCCAGTAGCCGGAGCGCACTGCTTCGCTAAACCGCTCCATTTTAGCCAACACACGGTTCACTTCGGGCATGACATCACGGCCGTCTACCAGAATTGGCCGATTGGAACGGTTACGCAAAGCCACGTGCAGCACGGCGCGCCCTTCGGTATTGTTGATTTTTTCGCCGCTGAACATCGCTTCAATCCGCTCGGCCAACCCGGACTGTTCGGCCAAAGCCAGCAAATGAACCAGGGTTTCCTCGGTGATGCGATTTTTGGAATAATCGAACAACATATCGCCAAAGCGCAATGAAAATTTGTCGAACCGGGTCGGATCGGCGGCAAACAGGTCACGCATGTGAACGGCCGTCATCTTCTTATAATCGTCTAGCAGAGCTTGCCAGGCGGCAGACTTGGTAAGTGTAGACACAGGTTACTCCTTTCAATCGTCAATCACCAATCGCAAATCGTAAATCGCCAACATTGGTCGTAAAATCGCCCATTTCGGATTCTACCGGAAATCGTGTGGATAGGTAATAAACTGGGTGTAAAGATACAGCGATACGAGAGGACATCACTTCAGCCAACTCCTCTATCTCTATACTCTAAAACTCAAGCAAGGAATACAAATGACAAAAACAGAGTTTTTTAAGTTAACCAAGAAACGCTGGCGCAGCAGCAAAAGAGTGCTGCGGCGCGAAATTCCCCGTTTCATAATTTTGGTGATCGGCACGGCCGTTATTGCCATCGGCTACGTCTTATTTCAGATCCCCAACCAGATTGTCGCCGGTGGACTCAGCGGCATCGGCATCATCGTCAACTCCTTCACCGGCTGGCCGCTGGGCCTGATGTATTGGGTGATGAACATCCCCATGCTCATATTAGGCTTTCTTTACCTCGGCCGGTGGGCGTTCCTCATCCGCACACTGTTTGCCGTCACCATTTTTTCATTTTTGGTGGATTGGTTGCAAGTTTTTTTGCCAACCGTCGTTTCGCCTTACCCCATCTCCAACGATTTGCTGCTGAGTACCATCTATGGCGGCATCGTCGGCGGCATTGGCGCCGGACTGCTGTATCGTGCTGGCGGCACGGTTGGCGGAACCAGCGTGATCGGCCGTATCTTACAGCAAAAGACCGGCCTGCCGCTCAGCCAATCTTATTTCTATGCCGATGGGACCATCATTCTGGCAGCCGGCATTGTGTTCGGCTGGGAAATTGCCCTGTATGGCTTGTTGATGATGTTTATCAACGGCATCGCCTCAGATTACATGCTGGAAGGCCCCAGCACCACGCGAGTCGCTACAATAATCACCAATCACCCAGAACCGGTGGCCAAAGCCATCATCCACCACCTGCATCGCGGCGCGAGTTATTGGCCAATAACCGGCGGCTACACCGGGGTAACGCGCTACATGATCACCTGTACCGTCTATCGCTCGCAGGTTGTTGACCTGAAGAACACCATTGCCGACACCGACCCGGAAGCGTTTGTGACCATTGGCATCAGCCAGCACGCGCTGGGGCAAGGGTTTACGCCGCTCAAGCGTGAGATGTAATTCCATGAGCCACATGTAAGAAATCACCAGTTGCTACAGGCATAACGCCTGCCTATGGTACAATGCGCGGTCGGAGCTTATTAACTTTAAAAGGAGATTTTGTGAACGAGAAAAGATTGTCCCTTATGAGCATCATTGCCGTCCTGGCGATGGTATTTTTGCTGGCGGCTTGTGGTCCGGCTGTTCCTGCCGAGGATGCGGCGCAAGCCGATGCCACCGAGACCGGCGCAGTAACTGTTGCGGAAACGGCCGTCCCGCCCGCCGTTGACGATTCCGGCCTGGGTTTAACGGATGTCACCCAAAGGCAGCCGGAAGAAGTCGGCGCATACCTGGAACTGGGTGATGGCCTGGGGGCCTACGACATGGTGTTAGGCGATGGCGCCGCGCCGCAAGATGGCGACATTGTCACCACCAACTATGTCATGTGGCTGCTGGCGGCTGAGGAAGGAGCCGTGCCCCAACTGCTGGACGATTCCGAAGCCACCGGCCAGCCATTGACCTTTGTCTTGGGCAGTGGGCAGGTTTTCCCCGGTTGGGAAACAGGCGTCGCCGACATGCAAATTGGCGGTCGTCGCCAACTGCTTGTCCCCCCGGAACTCGCCTTTGGCGCTGATGGCGGCGGCGTCTTCCCGCCGAATTCTTCCGTTATCCTACAAATCGAGCTGTTGAACGTCGAAGCGCCGCCACAGCCAGCAGACGTCACCGAAGCAGACTACACCACCACTGATTCTGGTTTACAATTTGTTGACCTGGGAACTGGCAGCGGCGAACTGGTCGCCGAAACCGGTGATTCAGTGAATGTAGACTTTGTTCTGTGGGTAGCCGATGGTCTCCGTTACTTTACCGGTTCTTACCAGCAAGGCACGCCGTTCGATTTTAGCATCGGCAGCGGGCAGGTGTTCCCCGGTTGGGAGGAAGGCATGATCGGTATGCAGGTTGGCGGCAAGCGCCTGCTGCGCATCCCCGCTGATCTGGCGCTGGGCGAAGAAGGGTATGGCGAAGCCATCCCTCCCAACTCTGTGCTGCTGATGGAAGTGGTGCTGAACGATATTCGTAAGCCTGTAGTACAAACCGAAGTAGACGAAGCCGACTTCACCACCACCGACAGCGGCCTGAAATACTTTGACATCGTTGAAGGTACTGGCGCAGCACCAGAGACCGGCCAAACGGCCGTTGTCCATTACACCGGCTGGCTGGAAGATGGAACCCAATTCGACAGCTCGGTGGACCGCGGCACACCCTTTGAATTTGTCCTGGGGACCGGCGGTGTCATTACCGGTTGGGACGAAGGCGTGGCTACCATGCGCGTCGGCGGCAAGCGCCAACTAATCATCCCGCCCGATTTGGGTTATGGCGCGGCCGGTTCTGGCTCGGTCATTCCGCCCAACGCCACCCTGATTTTTGAAGTGGAACTACTGGACCTGAAATAAGCCTGAACAGGCAGCATAGGAGATTGGCTGTAGCGCCAATCTCCTATGTTTTACTGGGTCTCTGATAAATTCTGTGGTTGCCGTATGGACGCCCCCCTCCCTAACCCTCCCCCTTTGGGGGGAGGGGGCCGGTTCCCTCTCCCTTTGGGAGAGGGTTGGGGAGAGGGGTTTGCCAATTGAAACCCCTCCATCCTTGCCTTATAATCTCAGATGACAATCCACTGCGGATGGAGTAAATGAACCCTTGACGGAAACACGTACCCAACACCCCCAATTCGTCCACCCGATTGAAAGAGAATTTGCCCGGATTTTGGATTATTATGGCATTCGCTGGCAGTATGAACCGACCACCTTTCCGTTGGAATGGGACGAGAACGGCCGTGTCATCACCGCCTTTGCGCCTGATTTTTACCTGCCAGACGAAGACCGCTACATCGAACTGACCACCATGCGCCCCAAGCTCGTTACCATCAAAAACCGTAAACTGCGCCGGATGCAGGAGCTGTATCCAGAGGTCAACATCACCCTGCTCAAACGCAGCGACCTGCGCGATATGATGATCAAATACGGCATCGAAGACCACGCCGCCGAAATCATGGGCACGGAGGCCCAATAAACGCCCCATGACCCGCTTTTTCCCCCCCGAAGCATACGGCGAACTCAACGACAGCATCAGTCAGGTGCTGTTTAGCGAAGAGACTATCCAGGCCAAAGTGCTGGAACTGGGGCAGGCCATTTCCCGCGACTATGAAGGCTGCCATCCTATCCTGGTCGGCGTCTTGAAAGGCGTGTTTCCCTTCATGTCAGACTTGCTGCGGGCCATCACCCTGCCCGTAGAAGTAGATTTTATGGCGATTGCCAGCTATTCCGTCGAAGCGCGCGACAAAGGGTATGTGCGGCTGCAAAAAGACCTGGATGAATCCATCGCCGGGCGGCACGTTTTGTTTGTGGAAGACGTGGTGGACACCGGCCTGACGCTGAACTACTTGCTGGGCAATTTACGCGCCCGCCAGCCGGCCAGCCTGAAAGTGTGCGCCCTATTCAGCAAAGGACGGCGGCGGCTTATTTCAGTGCCCCTGCAATACAAAGGCTTCGATTTGCCAGACAAATTTGTGGTGGGCTACGGCCTGGATTACCGCGAACTATACCGCAATCTGCCCTTTGTTGGGCTGCTCAAACCAACCGTCTTTGCCCCCAATGGGCATTGATGCGCCTGCCCCTTTCGCTATTCAAACTCACCCATTTCCTGCTATACTCCCGTCGTTGAAGCACCGTATTCGGATTGCGGATTGCGGATTTCGGATTGCGGATTGCGGATTACACATAAGACGCACAACTCAACTACCAACTCAGGAGTCTTTTTATGAAACTCGGCATTATTGGCCTGCCCAGTTCCGGCAAAACAACCATTTTTAACGCCCTTACCAAAGGCAACGCCCCCACCGGTCAGAGCATGGGCGGCCGTTTCGATGTGTTAACGGCCGTCGTAGACGTCCTCGATCCCCGCGTAGACATCCTCAGCGCCATGTTCAAACCGAAAAAAACCACCTACGCCCGCATCACCTACTCCGATGTGGCCGGGCTGCAAAAAAGCGGCGATGAAGGGACCGCCCTCAGCGGCCAACTGCTCAACCACCTATCTGGGCTGGACGGTTTTGTCCACGTGGTGCGCGCCTTTAGCAGCGACCTGGTTCCGCACGCCGACGGCCGTGTGGATGCCGCCCGTGATCTGGAAGCGCTGGACACCGAATTTTTGCTCAGCGATTTGAGTACAGTGGAAAAGAAGCTCTTCAAGCTGCACGAAGGGCTGACCAAAGGGGCATTCAAAGAGAACAAAGCCGCAGCTCAGGCCGAAGCCTCCCTGTTTGAGCAAATGAACGAGGCGCTGTCGGCGGAACGGCCGCTGCGCGACCTGGACCTGGACGAAGAACAGCTCAAATCGCTGCGCGGCTACGGCCTGCTCACCCTCAAACCCACCCTGGTCGTCGTCAACATCGGCGACGACCAGGACGAAATCGCCCTGACCTACAACCACCGGCACAGCCTCGTCACCAACCTACGCGGCAAGTTGGAGATGGAGCTGGCCCAACTCAGCGCCGAAGGCGACGAGGAGTCGCTGGCGATGTTCATGGACGAATACAGCGTCACCGAACTCAGCCTGGACAAAATCATCCGCCTCAGTTACGACCTGATGGGCCTGCAATCCTTCTTCACCGTCGGCGAAGACGAAGTGCGGGCGTGGACGGTGGAACGGGGGGCAACGGCCGTAACCGCCGCCGGCTCCATCCACACCGACCTCGCCAAAGGCTTCATCCGCGCCGAAACCATCCTCTACGACGATCTCATCGCCCTCGGTGGCATGGCCCAGGCCCGCGCCGCCGGCAAACTGCGCCAAGAAGGCAAAACCTACGTCATGCAAGACGGCGACATTATCAACGTCAAATTTAACATCTAGGCTCGGTAGGCCGTAAACCGTAAGCCGTTCACGGAACACGGAACACCAACATCAACATGGATCACGCCCACCATCATCACGACAATCCCTTCTTCAACCGGCAGCGTATTACCGACCCGGCCTATTTTTCCGGCCGCGAACGGGAAGTAGAAGCGCTTTACAGCGCCATCGCCACCCGCCAGAGCCGTTCCGTCGTCGGCGAGCGCAAAATGGGCAAAAGCTCCCTGCTGACCCATCTCTCCTGCCCCGACAGCCTGCGCCAACACGGCTTTGACCCCGGCAAATTTGTCTTCATCTACGTAGATTTGGAAGGCATGTCCAACATCACCTACGACGAATTTTGGCCGGAAATTCTAGACCGGATCGAGTTGGCGCTGCCCGAAGGTCAGGACATCCTGCAAGAGATGGTAGCCGAGCTGGCCGGGCAGGCCGAGGTGCGCTTCATGCAGGTGCGCCGCCTGCTGCGCCGCGTGGAACGCGCCGGTTTAACCGTGGTGATGATGCTGGATGAATTTGAAAGCCTGGCCGGAAACCCCGCCTTTTCTTCCAGCTTTTATGGCGAACTACGCAGCCTGGCCGGTGAATTGGGCGTGGTTTACCTCACCGCCTCTAAGCGCAGCCTGTACGACCTGACTTACCAACACGCCGACACGCTCTCGTCGCCATTTTTTAACATTTTTTCCGAGGTACAGTTGGGGCTGCTGCCGCTGAGTGAAGCCGAAGGCTTGCTGGCGCAGTTATCGGGCCTGGCCGGGCAACGGCCGTTTCTCCCCCAACAAGCCGCCGACCTCATCCAGTTGGCCGGGCCGCATCCCTTCTTCCTCAACCTGGCCGGTTCTTACCTCTACGATTTACGCCGCGAGCCGATCACCGACGACGTGCTAACTGAAACCGTCCACCGCCGCTTCAAAGCCGAAGCCGAAGACCATTACCGCTACCTCTGGAATCAGCTCGACGAGCCAGAGCAGGCCGGGCTGCGCATCAGCGGCACGGCCGCGCCAGACGTGGTGCGCCGCCTGCGCGCCAAAGCGCTGCTGCGCGAGATGGACGACGGCCGTCTGCAACCTTTCTCCCTCGCCTTTGCCGATTTTCTGGGGCGGGCTGAACCCACGGAACGGCCGTCATCCACCACCAGCCCGCGCGCCGCCGCCGACCTTACCGGGACCACATTGGGCAATTACCGCGTCCTCTCCCCTGTCGGGCGCGGTGGTATGGCCGTCGTCTACCAGGGCTACCAATCCTCGCTGGACCGCTATGTCGCCATTAAAGTGATGTCCCACCAACTGGCCGACGACCAGACCTTTGTCGAGCGATTCCAACGCGAGGCGGCCAGCGTGGCCCAACTGCGCCATCAAAACATCGTGCAGATGGTGGATTTTGGCGTTAAGCGCGACATTTCCTATATGGTCATGGAGTTTATTGATGGCGAGACCCTCAAAGAGCGCCTGATAGCCCTGAACAATGTTAACGAGCGCTTGCCGCTGGGCGAAGTGGTTAGCACGGTGGCGGATATTGCCGCCGCCCTGGATTACGCCCACGCCTATGGCATTGTCCACCGCGACGTGAAGCCGGCTAACATCTTGCTGCGCCGCGAAGAGCGCCTGGCGCAGTTGACCGGCGGACGGCCGTTTACGGCCGTTCTCACCGATTTTGGCGTCGCGCGCATGTTGGAAGGGGTGCAAATCACCGGGACCGGCGCCACCATCGGCACGCCCGACTATATGTCGCCAGAACAGGCCCGGGGCCAATCGGCCACGCCCGCGTCCGACATTTATGCCCTGGCGATTGTCCTCTACGAAATGCTCACCGGCGAACTGCCCTTCACCGCCGACACGCCCATCGCCATGCTGCTGCAACATATGCAGGCCATGCCCCCCTCTGTGCTGTTGAAAGCGCCCAATTTACCGGCCAACCTGGAATTGGTCCTGCTGAAAGGTCTGGCTAAGGACCCGGCCGGCCGTTACGCCACCGCCGGACAGCTCGCCGACGAGCTGCGCCGCGTGACTGGAGACCAGACGTGATCCGCCGTGCCCTTGTCGTCGGTTTGGTCGGCGGAATTTTGCTTAGCCTGGCCGGGCTGTACCCGGTGGTCAGCCTGCTGGCGCCGCTGGTCTCGCCGATGTGGGTGCGACCGGTTGCCAATGAACTGGCGCACGGCTTACTGCTGATGGTTTCGGCGGCCATCGGCTTTCCCGTGCTGTTCAGCCTGGGATCTTTAGCCGCCAAACGCGGTGAAGCGCAGGGCTGGCTGCCAGGGGCCAAAGCCGGTCTGATCGCCGGTCTGGTCGCCAGCCTGATCGTCTACACCACCCTCGTTTCGCCCATCAACGCCTTGTTTGCCTTTGGCGAGCTTGTACAATTTTTGATGCGTATGCCGGAAAGCCACAACCTGCCAACGGCCGTACTTTATCGCTATATCGCCATCTTTGAAAACGGCAACTACCTGATCGAAATCACCTTCGCCATTGGCCTGCTGCTGACCGGCGCACAGGGGGCATGGATGGGTTGGCGGCGGCGGCACGAGGACAAACCGCCGCGGCCGTCGCTCTATGCCCACATCGCCAACGGCCGTCATCCGCGCCGCTGGTTCCACGGCGACGAAACCGCCTCCAGGGCTGGCCTGATAGTCGGCTTTGTCGGCAGTCTGGTCGCCATGTTTGCCGCCTTTAGCTGGTTTTACGTCGGGTTCATCACCGAATGGCCGGAACTGGCGGCAGCAATGCAGCACAGCCACATTGGCATTGTCGTCAGCGGGCCACTGCGTCAGGCGGGTTCGGTGCTGTCCCCATTCATATTGGTTGGCAGTCTCTTCTATGGCGCGTTGGTCGTCTGGCTGATCAAGGACCCGCCGAATTTGCTCGTGGCGCGCGTGCGTGGCGTGCTGCTGGCCAGCCTGTTCATTGTCGGCGCCACCTTTGCCATTGGCCTGCGCGTGTTGTACTTCAACATGGGGCTGCTGCCCTTCTGGTTGGCCCAGGCCGTGCAGCAAGACCCGGCGCTGATGACCGACGCCGCGATGACATTTCAGGGCATGATGGAACTGGCGCAACGGCCGTCGGCGCTGATTGCCCTGGTATTGGTCACCCCCTGGTTGGTAATGGTTCTGGGCACGGTGGCAGCCACCATCATTGGTCTGCTGCAAGGTCTGGTGTACGGTTTCTTCATACCTCTGGTTCACCCGCGCCCGGTAGACAAAGCAGCCCGCTGGTGGGGCCGCCTGCGCCGCGAACCCAACGACGCGCTGCGTCTGATTTATGCCCTATTCAATGAGGAGAAAGAGGCGTACCAGATTTTGCCTCATCTGGCCGTGGCCGCCTATCGGCAAATGCCCGGCGCGGCCCGCCTGGCAGCGGCTTACCACACGTTGGGCACGTCTACCACCGAAGCGGAGCAAACGCCGGTCATCGCCGCCATTCAGGAAATTCTGGCCGCTGAACCAAATTGGCGCTGGTCGGCCGATTTCCAGTCCGTGTTTGCCTCGCTCAGCCAAATTTTGGCGGCCAAGAGCCTGGACGACATTCTGCAAATTAAGTCGCCAATGGCAGAGCAGCAGACCTCCTCGCTGCCGCCGCTGCTGGTGCAGAGCGTGCAGCGGCTCAGCCGGGTGGTAGATGAACTGCACAAAGTGACGATGGTTGACGATCTGGCGACGAAGCTGATTTTTTTGGAGAATGCGCTGACGGTCATCCACGCAGCACAGCGGTTTGTCGAGCAGCAGTTACACAATTCGGCAGCGGCCGTTTCCCCTGAATTCACCGCCCTCAACACCACCCTCGACCACTGGCAGGGTATCGTCCTGGAAGCGATCAAGCGGCTCAAAGGGCGCGCCGACGTCAGCGCCGACCTGCAAACGCGCCAGAGTCCGCTGGCGGCGCAAATCCCGCTCATTTACTGCGTCGCCAACAGCGGTCTCAACGTCGCCCAACAAGTGCGCGTCAAACTCCTGCCCGGTGAAGATTACCACCTAGGCGATGAAAACGAGAGCTGGATTGAGATTTTGCCGCCTGGCGAGCGGCGGCAGGTAAACCTGACGGTGCTGCCGCAAGACGGCCGTCGCCGCCTGCGTATCGCCTGGCAGGTTACATACGACGACGCCGTAGACGCCGAACGCTCCCTCACGTTCGCCGATGTGGTGGAATTTGCCCAGCCAGACACACCATTCCAGCGCATTTTCCCCATTCCCTATGTCACCGGCACGCCGCTAAAAACCGACGATGTGTTTGTGGGGCGCGAAGATGTGTTCGCTTTTATCCGCGAAAATTTGCTGGGACGGCATCAAAACAACGTCATCGTGCTGCACGGACAGCGGCGCACCGGCAAAACGTCCGTGCTGTACCGCCTGGGCCAGATGATGGCCGACAGCCACATTGCCGTGCTAATTGACATGCAGGGCAAACCGGCGCGCGGCGAGGCCGACTTCCTCTTTTCTATCGCCGATGACATTACCTTTGCCCTGGAAGATCGCGGCCTGGATATAGAACCGCCGCGCCGCGAGGATTTTGCCGAATCACCGGAGTTTTTCTTTGGCTCCCGCTTTTTGCGCGGCCTGCGCCCACACCTGGGCGACAAAAATCTGCTGCTGATGTTTGACGAGTTTGAAGAGATGCAGCGGCGGGTGGACGACGGCCGTCTCCAGCCGGAAATCCTCCAATTTTTACGCAACCTGATGCAGCATGAAGACCGGGTAGATTTTGTCTTTTCCGGCACGCACAAGCTGGAAGAACTGGGCGCAGAGTATTGGTCCATCCTGTTCAACATTGCCAGCTACAAGCCCATCACCTTCCTCAGCGCCGCCGACATGCGCCGTCTCATCGAAGAGCCGGTGGCTGCCTACAACCTGGAATACGACCCCCTGGCCGTTGAGCGCATGATCAAGGTGACGGCCGGACATCCTTATTTTGCCCAGTTGGTGCTGCATGAGATGGTGGTGTACCACAACGAGACACAGCGCAGCTACCTGACAGTGATGGATGTGGACCGGGGGCTGGAGCGTATCGTTGGGCGCGGCGAGGCGCATTTTAAGTTCATCTGGGCGGAATCGTCGCCGGAGGCGCGGACGGTGTTGCAGGCTGTGTCGGAGCTGCTCATCGGCCAGGAAACGGTGCACGTGAAGGATTTGCGCGCTTTCCTGGCACGGCAAGGCTACCAATCGGCCGACGATTGGCAGCAGGCGCTAACGGACCTGGAAGGGCGCGACATCCTGACGCGCCAATCGGCCAAAAGTCCGTTGTACCGCTTTAAGGTTGATTTGATCCGGTTGTGGATAGACAGGACACGGCCGTCGCTGTGAACCGTTGGCATGTTGTGGCGAGGTTGGCGGTGTGGGGGGGTATGGCGCTGCTGCTCGGCTGCCAGACTGCCAGCCCAACGGCCGTACCGCTGCCAACGACCCAACCCACGGCTGTTCTACCCACCGCGACAGTGACGGCCGTTCTCCCCACCGCCACAATCAAGCCAACGGCCACGCAGCCGCCGCCACCAACAGTCACACCCGCACCCACCCGCACCCAGCCCCCACCACCCAGCCGCACCCCATCGCCCACCGCCACGCTGGCGCCAACGGCGACACGGCCGTCGCCCCTGGCCGTCGGGCGAACCTGCCCGGCCGAATATCCGGTAAAGCCAGAGTACCAGCGCCTCTATCTGGCCGCCCAACCCTGGCCCACGCCCGACCCGGCGCTGCTAGACGCCCATTTCTGGCTGGCGAAGCCGCTGCCCGGCGGCGGCCGCTTTTTAATCAACAACAATTTTCCGTATGGCTCGGACGGCAGCGGCCGTTACCTGCTGCACAACGGCGTGGATTCGGCCGAAGACAAAGGCACGCCGGTGCTGGCCGCCGCCGATGGCCTGGTGGTCTACGCCGGGCCAGACGCCGACATTTTGTTTGGCTGGCGCTGTGACTGGTACGGCCATCTGGTCGTTATTCAGCACGACTTTACCTGGCTGGACCAACCGGTCTACACGCTGTACGGGCACGTATTGGGCATTGTCGTGGAAACCGGCCAGCGCGTCTACCAGGGACAGCCGGTGGCTGAAATTGGCGTGGGCGGCGCGGCAACCCACGCCCACCTGCATTTTGAGGTGCGTATCGGCGAAAATGCGTTTGGCGCGACGCGCAATCCGATGTTGTGGCTGGACCCTGGCGGCACGCGGGGCGTTTTGGCCGGGCGATTGGTGGATGAAAACGGCCGTCCCTGGCAAGGCGTGACGATAACGTTGATAGACGGCCGGGGCGAAGAGGTGCAGTTCCTCCATACCTGGAGCTACCTGGACGACCCCGACCACCTGATTAACCCGGATGAAGGCTACGCCGAAAACTTTGTCTTTGCCGACCTGCTGCCTGGTTTTTACGAATTGTTCGTCAAAGTTCGCGAGGTGGAATATCGCCAGCGCGTAGAAATCAGCGCCGGGGCGTTGCGCCTGGTGGAAATGCAAATACCCGGTGATTCTTAAGCGGTGGGTGGCTGTCGCCCGTATTCCGTATTCCGTGGGGCGCAGCTCTGATAAATGCCAACGGGAAACGGCATACGGACTTCGGTTTATGGCTGATGGGGCAGCGCGTCGAACCGCTGCGTGCCTTCAATCTCCAGCACAAAGTCAGCGCCGAAGGCCAGCGAGGGGGTGAGCGCGCCGACTGGTTGTTGGCGCAGAGTGGTCTCAACCGCCAGGATACCGGCTACGGCCGTCAGCCGATACGCCTCTAACGTCTCCAGCCATGCCTCCCGTTTATTGCCGGCCGCATCACTGGCGCAGGCCCAAATATAACTGCGCGCCCGCTGCCGCAGCGCCTCATCCGGCCCGTCAAAGGTCCAACGGACCAACTGCCTGGCGGCGCGGCGCGCCAACCCGATTTTTAGCAATCGCGCCGCCAGTGGGGTAACGACGCCTGCTCCACGCGGCAAAGACATCGCCATGTAGGCGGTAACGTTGGCAATGCCGGTGGAAAGCTGCGCCGTAGCCAGGTCGCCCCAGGGGATGGGCGTTATCTGGCGGGTACGGCCGTTGCTAAACGTGACTTGTTTGCTGCCCGCGCCGAGGGGTTGGGAGACGAGACGGCCGTCGCGCCGCACCAGGCTCCCTTGCGGCAGGTTAGCCATCATCTCCACCAACGTTTGCGCCGTGCCGGAACTGGTGCGCGACAGCCCCATGAAAGCCACTTCCAGGTGCGTCGCGCCGGGAAGGTGGGCCGCCACATAACTGCCCAGGCAGTCCGTCGGCACAATGTCGAAGCCCACGCCGGAAACGAGGGCCACGCCTTGTTCGCGGGCATGGGCGTCGTAAGACAGAGTGGCCTCAAAGACCGGAATTTCGCCGGTGATGTCCAGATAATGGGCGCGGCCGGCCAGGCAGGCCTGCACCATCGGCTCGCTGGTGTAGATGAAGGGGCCAGCAGCGTGCAATACCAGGTCAAAATCGGCGACGATCTGATGCAATTTGTCGGTGTCGCTTAAGTCGAAGGCGAGGTGGCGCAGGTTGAACTGTTGGGCGATAACGGCCGTTTTGCCCTCATCCCGCCCCGCCAGCACCGGCGTGTGGCCCCGCTTCACCGCTTCCTCCACCAGCAACCGCCCCGTATAACCATACGCACCATACAACAGCCAGCTTGCCATAAGCAACTCCTTCTGTAGAAGAGATAGAGTGTAGAGCTAGAGCTAGAGGAAGAGGCCATCCTCTAGCTCTATACTCTATCCCTCGCTCAATTTGGTCGAATGCCATTTTACCAGTATGATCGTGCAAACCCAATGATGAGGTATCTATGGCAAATAAGCGGGCGCGATTAAGCCCTTTGCGCATGATTTTGTTGTTTGTGGCTCTGGTATTGATTGTCGTTTCCTGGTGGCAGGTGGGGCAGGCAGCGGCCGGACTGGTCGTGCGGCATGTGGACCAGGATGGTCTGCCGCTGCGCTTTGTCATCGCTGAGGGTGTGCAGAATGCGCCGGGCGTGCTGATTGGGCACGGGTTTTCCGGCTCGCAGCAGTTGATGTTGGCTTACGGTTATGTGCTGGCCCACGCCGGCTATGGCGTGATGCTGCTGGATTTTGCCGGGCATGGGGCCAATGCCACGCCCTTTGTGCAAGGGGAACCGGTGCTGACGCAAAATGTGGCGCTGGCAACGGCCGTTCTGCAAGCTCAGCCGGAGGTGGACGCCAGCCGTCTGGCCCTGATCGGCCATTCTATGGGCAGCCGGGCGGTGCTGGAAGCTGGCGTGGACCAGGGCGATCTGTACCGGGCAACCATCGCTATTTCGCCCGGCGACGTGGCTGTAGACGAGAATTGGCCGCGCAATTTGCTGCTGATGGCTGGGTCACTGGAAGCGCCTTTTTTGCGCAACGCCCAGGCGGTGTTGGCCCGCGCCGGTGGGCCTAACCCCGACTTTTCGCAGGATAAGGCCAGGGCGTTGGTGGTGGTGGATGGCGCCGAACACATGTCTATTTTGTTTCGCCCGCTGAGCCACAACGCGGCGTTAGATTGGTTGAACAATGTGTTTGGCGTGCAGCGGGCCAGCGCCTACCAGGATGTGCGGATAATCTGGTACGGGCTGCATCTGGCGGCGTGGTTGGTGGCTCTACTGGCGCTGTCGCCACTGCTGCCTTCGTCCAAAACCTTGCGCGGCGCGGACCGACGACGGCCGTTCCATTGGCTCGGTTTGGTGCTGGGTGCGGCGGCGGGCACGGCCGTTGTCTGGCTGCTGGACCAGGTAATTGGGATGGCTTACCTGGGTGGGCTGGCTGTGGGCGGCGCGTTGGGTGTCTGGTTTTTTGTCGTTGGGCTGGTGTGGTTGTTGACCGGGTTTCGGCCGTTCAAACCTGTGCCGCGCCGCCTGGCGTGGGGGCTGGCGATCTTTGCCAGCCTGTGGCTGGCTTTCGGTCTATTGAGCCAGTGGGTGTGGCTGCCCTGGTTCCTCATCCCGGCGCGGCTGCTGCGCTGGCTGCCGCTGACGGTTACGTTTGTGCCCTGGCTGCTGGCGGCCGGCATCGCCATGCAAGGGGCCAAAGGTTGGAGCCGATTGGGCTGGTGGGCCTGGCAGTCGGTCGTTTTGGTCCCGGCGCTCATTGGGTTGGTATTCCTGGTCCCTGGTTTGGCTTTCCTGGCCCTGGTCGTCGTCACCATTCCTTTGGTTGTCGGCGTCATGACCATCGTCGGCGCCGCCATAGACGACGCCTGGGCTTACAGCCTGGGCGGCGCGCTCTTTTTTAGCTGGCTGATACTGACCGTTTTCCCACTGGCCGGGTAGATTGTTATAGCTGACAAGGTGACAAGGTGACATCTGACAAGGTGACAAAAATGTCAGATTATGACCCTTGCGCGTACAGCTTCTATTCCAAAATCCAAAATAAGTATGCTTTACGCCGACAACCAACACATCACTGACCCGCGCCTGAATCTGGCGCTGGAAGAATACCTGCTGCGCCACGTGCCGACGGCAGAGGCGATATTGCTCTTTTACGTCAACGAGCCGTCGGTGATTCTGGGGCGCAACCAAAACGCGCTGGAAGAATTAGACCCCGATTACACAGCCAACCACAACGTCCATGTGGTGCGCCGGTTGTCGGGCGGCGGGGCGGTGTTTCACGATTTGGGCAATCTGAACTTTAGCTTCATTACCAATGGTTCGCGCGATTTGCACAATTTTCAGCGCTTCACCGAGCCGGTGATCCGTGTGTTGAACCAGTTGGGCGTCCCGGCGGCGCTGCATGGCAAAAGCGACATCTACGTGGCCGGCCGGAAGATTTCCGGCAACGCCCAATACCTGGCGCGTGACCGCATGGTCAGCCACGGCACGATTTTGTTCGACAGCGACCTGGAAGCGCTGCTGCGCGCCCTGAATCCACGCCAGGTCCAGATCGAGTCCAAGGCGGTGCAATCTATCCGGGCGAAGGTGGGCAATGTGAAGGAGTGGCTGCCGGAGATGGATACGGCCGTTCTACGACAAACCCTATTAACAGGCATCTTTGCCGGCCGGCCGGTGGACCATCTGCCCCTCAGCGCCGACGATTGGACGCGCATCCACCAGATTAAGACGGAGCGGTATGATACCTGGGAATGGAATATCGGCCGTTCCCCCCGGTTCAGCGTGCAAAGGCGCATCCTGTGGGGCCAAACAGAGATAGAGGCGCGGGTGGAGGTGGTGAACGGCCGTATCCAACAAGTCAGCTTCAGCGAATCCCTACAGCCATCCGCCGGTAGGGGCCTGCAAGCGCACCTCATCGGCCGGCGCTACGACCGCGCCAACCTGTCCCAGGCTTTGCATGAATTTTCGCCAGCCTACTCCACAGACAACTTGCCACCGACAGCGCTGCTTTTGGATTTGCTGTATTAGCGTCGGGCAGAACGGCAGAACAGACCAGAAACCAAGTAGGCGATTGCCGATGAACTTTTTTGGATTGGTTGACACGATGGGATAATTTGTTACTATTCCGCCACGATGAACACCGTTTTAGCATTTCTTCCGCGTCGCCGCCGCCGCAGCCGGACCATAGGTCTGGATTTTTGGCTTGGGTAAGTTACGCGCAACACGCAAACGGCACACCAAACCGCCAGACCCCACACGAGGTCTGGCGGTTTTTTTGTGTACGGTTGACGATTGGCGCTACCAACTACCAACTATCAACTATCAACTGGAGTCTTACATGATTCACGCAGGAATCTTTGGCGCAACCGGGTATACCGGTTACGAATTGGTGCAAATACTCAACAAACATCCACAGGTGGAGATCACCTTTGCCACGTCGCACTCTTATGCGGGCAAAACGCTGGACGCCATTTACCCACAAGCGCCACGTCTGCCGCTGATTTCGGGGGAGGCAGCCCCGTTAAACCAGGCCGACGTGGTTTTTTTGTGTTTACCCCATGCGGCGGCGGCAAAAACGGCCGTATCCATCCTCCAAACCAACGCCAAAGTGATAGACCTCAGCGCCGATTTCCGCATCAAAGATGTGGCAACCTATGAAAAATGGTACGGCGCGACTCACCCCGCCCCGGACCTGCTGCCCGAAGCCGTCTACGGCCTGACCGAATTTGCCCGCAGCGCCCTGCGGCAAACCCGGCTCGTCGCCAACCCCGGCTGCTATACCACCACCAGCCTGCTGGCCTTGCAGCCCCTCATGGCCGCCGGGGTGAATATAACCGGGTCAATTATCATAGACGCTAAATCGGGCGTCTCCGGCGCAGGGCGCAATCCGGCCGACAACACCCACTTCATGGCCGTCAGCGACAACCTGGCGCCCTACAAAATCGGCCGGGCGCACCGCCATCTGCCGGAGATGGAAGCCATTCTCAAAGAGTGGAACCCGGCCGCCCCCGACCTCATCTTTTCGCCCCACCTGCTGCCTGTGCCGCGAGGCATTCTGGCAAACAGCTACGTCTCGCTGGCCGAACCCTGGGCAGAGGCCGATCTGCGCCACCTTTATGAGACGACTTACGCCGGCGAGCCATTTGTGCGTGTGCTGCCCAAAGGCGAACTGGCAACCCTGGCCCACGTCACCTATACCAACCGCTGCGCCATTTCCCTGACGCTGGCCGGGCAGATGCTCATCGTCACTTCGACGACGGACAACCTGATCAAAGGGGCGTCGGGCCAGGCGGTGCAGAACATGAATGTGATGTTTGGACTGGCGGAAACCAGCGGACTTGTTTGATTTCGGATGTCCGATTTCTGGAGGGATGATGCGTGTATTGAAAATTGGCGGAAATGAGTTGGATGAGCCGGGCTTTTTGCCGCTGTTGGCGGGTTGGGTGGCGGCGGCGGCCGAGCCGATGGTGATTGTGCATGGCGGCGGGCGCGACATCGCCGCGATGCAGGCGCGGCTGGGACTGGAACCAAAGAAGGTGGATGGCCTGCGCGTCACCGATCCGGCGTCATTGACGGTGGCGCAAATGGTGCTGTCCGGGCATACCAACAAGCAGCTTGTGGCGGCGCTGCTAGCAGCCGGCGTAGACGCGGTGGGGCTGAGCGGCGTGGATGGCGGCCTGCTGCGCTGCGTGAAGAAGGCCCATCCCACGGCCGATTTGGGTCTGGTGGGCGAAATTGTGGCCGTGCGCACGGAGCTGTTACAGAAATTGGCGGCGATGGGGATTACGGCCGTTCTCTCCCCCATCTCCCTCGGCCAGGACGGCTTCATCTACAACGTCAACGCCGACGACGCGGCCAGCGCGGTGGCCCTGGCGCTGCCGGCCGACCAGATAGATTTTATCTCCAATGTGCCTGGCGTGCTGGACAACGGGCGGGTGGTAGAGCGATTAACGGCCGTTCAGACCGAATCGCTCATCACCCAGGGCATCATCAACGGCGGCATGGTACCCAAAGTGCGTGGGGCGTTAACGGCCGTTGCCCAGGGCGTGCCCCAGGCGCGCATCGTCAACCTCACCGGTCTTCTGAATGGCGGTGGGACGGTGTTTACGGAGTAGAGAATTGTCAATGGTCAATGGTCAATCGTCAATTGTCAATTGTGGCATCACCCCCTTTACCATGAACGATTACGCCGCTGTGCTGGCGTTGTGGCGGCAGTGCGAGGGCGTGGGCTTGAGCAGCGCCGATGAGCCGGAGCGGATTGAAGTGTATCTGGCGCGCAATCCGGGCATGAGTTTTATCGCCAAAGATGGCGACAGGGTGATTGGCGCGGTGTTGTGTGGGCACGACGGCCGTCGCGGATACATCCACCATGGCCGTCCATCCCGACCACCGGCGGCAAGGCATCGGCCAACAACTGGTAGACCACTGCCTGGCCGCCCTGCTGGCCGAGGGCATAGATAAATGCCACCTCTTCATCTTCACCAGCAACCAGACCGGCATCGCCTTCTGGCAGGCTGGCGGCTGGCAGTACCGCACCGACATCGCCGTCATGTCGAAGATGGTTGACGGCGGCGAACAGCCCATCACCGGCTGCTGATGATAGGACACAGATTTTCACAGATGTACACGGATTTTCCCTTTGTTTCTTCGTCCCTTTGTCTCTTTGTAATAAATTCTTCACGGAGTTGAACCATGAATCTAACTCAAACCGAAGCCGTAATGGCCGCCGACGCACAGTATATTTTGCCCACCTACAAGCGGGCCGATGTACTCTTCACCCGCGGCGAAGGCATGTATTTGTACGACAGCGCGGGCAAAAAATACCTGGATTTTATGTCTGGCATTGCCGTAGCGGCATTGGGGCACAGCGACCCGGAATGGGTAACGGCCGTTACCCAACAAGCCAGCCAACTCATCCACGTCAGCAACCTCTACTACACCACCCCCCAGGTCGAACTGGCGCGCAAACTAATCGAAAACTCCTTCGCCGATAAACTTTTCTTCAGCAACTCCGGCGCGGAAGCCAACGAAGCGGCGCTGAAATTCGCCCGCAAATATGGGGGAATTTCGGATTTCGGATTTCGGATTTCGGAATCGCCTGCAATCCGAAATCCGAAATCCGAAATTGTTGCCTTTAGCGGCAGTTTTCACGGCCGTACCATGGGCGCTTTATCCGTTACCTACAGGGCGCAGTACCGCGAGCCGTTTGGCCCACTTATTCCCGGCGTTACCTTTGCCCCCTTCAACGATTTAGACGCGGCGCGGCAAGCCATCACCGATGAGACCTGTGCCGTCATCGTGGAGCCGGTGCAGGGCGAGGGCGGCGTCAATCCGGCCACGCCGGAATTTCTACGCGGCCTGCGCGCCTTGTGCGACGCCCACGACGCGCTGCTTATCTTCGACGAGGTGCAGTGCGGCCTGGGGCGCAGCGGCCACCTGTGGGCGCACGAAGCCTACGGCGTCACGCCGGACATCATGACCCTGGCCAAGCCGTTAGCCGGCGGCCTGCCCATCGGCGCGACGTTGGTCACGCAGAAGGTAGCCGACGCTATTCAGCCCGGCGACCACGGCAGCACTTTTGCCGCCGGACCGCTGGTCTGCGCCGCGGCCAATGTGGTCTTCGACCGGGTGAATCGGCCGGAATTCTTGCAGCAGGTGCAGGAGACCGGGGCTTATTTGCGCCACCGGCTGGAGACGCTGGAGTCTGACGAGATTGTGGCCGTGCGCGGCGTGGGGCTGCTGGTGGGTGTGGAGATGAAAACAGCCGTTGCCCCCCTCATCGCCCGCGCCCGACAAAACGGCCTCATCCTCATCAACGCCGGCGACAACGTCCTCCGCCTGGCCCCCGCCCTGATTGCGGAACGCCAGCACGTAGACGAAGCGATAAAAATCCTTGAAGGGACAATTTCGGATTACGGATTGCGGATTGCGGAAAACGCCCCCAATCCGCAATCCGAAATCCGAAATCCGCAATAGTATGAACATCCGTCCTGCCCGTGAAACCGACATTCCCGCCATCTTGCGCCTGGTGAGCGACCATGCCCGGCGCGGCGATTTGCTGCCGCGCAGCGCCCTTTCTATCCGCGAGACCCTGGGCGATTGGCTGGTTGGCGTTTATCCTGATGGCGACATCGTCGCCTGTGTATCCCTGTTTTATTACACGCCCTACCTGGCCGAAGTGCGCTCGCTGGCTGTCAGCGACCGGGTGAAGGGGCAGGGTTGGGGGCGCACGATTGTGAAAACGGCCGTCAACGAAGCCCGCCATCGCAGCGTGCCCACCCTGTTCGCCCTCACCCGCGCCGTCGAATTTTTCCAGAAGGCCGGCTTCAAAATCACCGCCAAAGAGCGCTTTCCGCAAAAGGTATGGCGCGACTGCTCCATTTGCCCGCTGCTAGAGAACTGTGATGAAACGGCCGTTGTCCTCGAACTCGGCCCCGCCATCCTCACCCATGATCACGTGATTCCCGTGACGGACGTTCTGTCCGCGCACGCAAATTTGGTAGAAGAGATACTTGAAACAGAAAAAGGAGTTTTTCCCATGTCAGCTAAATCCAAAGCGAAAGCCAATAAAGTCGTCCTGGCCTACTCCGGAGGGCTGGACACCTCCGTCATTGTCCCCTGGCTCAAAGAAAACTACGGCTGCGAAGTGATCTGCTTCTGCGCCGACATCGGCCAGGGCAACTTTGAACTGGACGGCCTGCGCGAGAAAGCCCTCGCCAGCGGCGCGAGCAAGGTCTACATCGAAGACTTGCGCCATGAATTTGCCAAAGATTTCCTGTTCCCCATGCTGCAATCCGGCGCGGTGTACGAGAAGGAATATCTGCTCGGCACATCGGTGGCCCGGCCGCTCATCGCCAAATGGCAGGTCGCCATCGCCGAAGCCGAAGGCGCGGAAGCCGTGGCCCACGGCGCAACCGGCAAAGGCAATGATCAGGTACGCTTCGAGCTGACCTACAAGGCGCTCAATCCTACCCTGAAGGTGATTGCCCCCTGGCGCGAGTGGGAAATCCGCTCCCGCGAGGATGCGCTGGCCTACGCCCGCAAGCACAACGTGCCCGTCACCCACACCGAAAAATCCATCTACAGCCGCGACGCCAACCTGTGGCACATTTCCCACGAGGGCGGCATCCTCGAAGATCCGTCGCTGGAGCCGGAAAAGGGGATGTTCCTCTTCACCGTAGACCCCGAAGATGCGCCCAACGAAGCGGAAGTGGTGAAGATTGAGTTTGAGCAGGGCTTGCCGGTGGCCGTCAACGATGTGCAGCTTCCCCCGGCGGCCATCATCGAAAAGTTGAACCAACTCGGCGCGAAGCACGGCGTCGGGCGCGTGGATTTGGTGGAAAACCGGCTGGTAGGCATGAAATCGCACGGCGTCTACGAGACGCCCGGCGGCACGATTCTCTACAAGGCCCATCAGGCGATGGAATCGCTCTGCCTGGACCGCGACACGCTGCATTACAAAGAGCAACTGGCTGTGCGTTACGCCGAACTTGTCTACTACGGCAAGTGGTACACCTCCCTGCGCGAAGCGATGCAGGCGTTTATTGACAAAACGCAGGAACCGGTGACCGGTTGGGTGAAGGTGAAGTTGTACAAGGGGAACGTGATCACGATCGGCCGTTCCAGCCCGCACAGCCTTTACCGCGAAGATTTCGCCACCTTCGGCAAGGAAGATGTGTACGATCAGTCGGACGCGGTGGGCTTTATCACGCTGTTTGGCCTGCAAATGAAGGTGAAGGCGATGCGCGAGGTAAGCGACGGCGGCAAGACGCGCTACGCGGCGCCGGATTACAGCAAGTTCAAGCGGGATTAGGAGAGGGTGATCCGCAGATTACGCCGATTGGCGCAGATTTTGTAGTGGTTAAGAGACGGTGTGTTATTCTGAGCGGAGTCTTCGGAGCGAAGAATCTCCTTCTAATTCGCGGGAAAGGGATTCTTCCTCGAAGACTCGTCAGAATGACGAGGTTCTAGCTAACCCTTGATCGTTACAAATGAACGCCGATTTGCCCTAAAAATCGGCGTTCATCTGCGTCAATCTGCGGATTCTCTTCTATTATTTTTCGCGCCGAAATCGGCCGAATCATGGTATGCTATCCTTTGTAACTATTGTTGAATTGGGTAAGGAGGTAGTCACCATGTTTAGGAGACTTCGGGAACTTATCAAATCATCTGCCGAACCAGAAAAGCCAGAACCAGCCCAAGCAGATAATACACTACAAGAAGAGCCACAACAGGCATTCAACCCAATGCTACACCGTTTGAACCTGGAAAATGCCCAAAACGAAAAATTCAAACATATATGGCAGCAAATGGCACAAGAACTAAGCCCTGTCGAGCTTCGGGAATTAGCCCTGGATATGAATGTTGACATTGAGAACTTGCCTGACACCAATGATAAGCTGGTCTTTTTGAATTTTCTGAATTATCTAAAACGGCGCAGTCTCATTCCACAAATGCTTGACATTCTTGAAAGTCGTTGGCCGAAAGTGGACTGGGGAAAAGAAGGCATTTTGCAGGCAATGGAAGAATTGGAACAATTTCGGCCCCCTGCGCGGCCAATAACCTGGCCAACCACAACAAACTTGGGGCAAGGATTAGATTGGCATGAGCTACTCGGTAGACATTTTAGCCTGGACGAACTAGCCGAGTTAGCGCGAAAGCTGGATATTGATTTCAAAGCCCTAGATGGCAACACCAGAGCTGCAAAGATTAATTCGTTATTTGAATGGGTGATGAAAGCGGGAAAAATGGATGAGCTGACAGCTTATGTAGCGCAAGTGAGGCCGTTTCTTGCCAGCGAAAAGACATCACCTGCTCCCCCTACTAAACAGACACAACAATACAGCCAAAAGCTCGAAAGCCTGAGCCTGGACGAATTACAGGCCATTTGCCACAAACTTGGAATTGACTTTGACAACTTGCCGGGCGAAAGTAAATCTGGCAAAGCCAGAGAGTTGCTCGTTTACTTGGGCAGAAAAAACCGGCTGGCAGAGTTGGGGCCGCTGTTGGCGGAAATGGAGGAGGATGCGGGGGAAACGGCCGTTTACCACGCCATCCGAACCCTCATCTTCCAGGTCTTCCCCGACGACGTGGCCCTGACCGATTTTTGCCACCAACATCTGCCCCAGGCCGTCTATGAATTTGGCTTCGGCATGTCTTACCGGCAAAAAACGCAGGCATTGCTGGAATACTGCACCCTCAAAAAGCGATTCACGCCCCTGCTGGCCGCTTTGGAAGCGACTTTTCCCGAAGCGTATGCCGCCAATGGTCCTTACGAGCCATAAAGCCAAAAGATTACCAGTCGTGACAAGTTTATAGTAAAATGGTAGTGATTTACTACCATTTTACTACCAAAGAGGTGTGAAATGCCCGGATTACTGATTAAAGAATTCCCTGAAGCGCTGCACTACAAGCTCAAAGCGCGGGCAGCGCGCAACAAGCGCAGCATGACCAAAGAGGCGCTTTATTTGCTGGAAATGGCCCTGATCGAAGAGGAAGAGGAACGGCCGTTAACCCTGCCAGAACCTTTTGATGCCGGTTTCTTACTGACAGATGAATGGCTTGATCAGGCCAAACGCGAGGGGCGAGAATGATTGTTGTAGACGCCAACATCATCGCCTATCTATTCATCAAAGGTGAACGGACGCAACAGGCGCGGCAGCTCTATACCCAGGACCCTGAGTGGATAGCGCCGCCTTTGTGGCAACATGAGTTCCTAAACGTGCTGGCAACCATGGTCAAACAGGGCAACCGAACTGTGACCGATGCGCTCAATTTATGGCATCAAGCGCAAACGCTTATGCTAAACCGGGAAAGGGCCATTCCACTGCCAGAGGCGCTTATTTTGGCTACAACTCATGGGATCAGCGCCTACGACGCCCAGTATGCCACCCTGGCCGATGGGCTGAACTGTGTTTTGGTCACCGAAGACAGACGCCTCGTGCAAAAATTCCCTGGTAGAGCAATGACGATGCAAACCTATTTACATCATCTGGATAGCAAGAGTTGAGGAAGGATAAATGCAGCATCTCCCCGATGGCACAGTCACCAGCCCACAAGGCTTCCGGGCAACGGCCGTTTCCGCCCACATCAAATACCCCGACCGCCTCGACCTGGCCCTAATCGTCAGTGAACAAGATTGCGCGGCAGCCGGGCAGTTCACCACCAATCAAGTCGCCGCCGCCCCCGTCGTCGTAGACCGCGAGACGCTAAAGGCCAACGACAGCCACATCCGCGCTGTGTTGATCAATTCCGGCAACGCCAACGCCGCCACCGGCCAGCCCGGTCTGGAAAATGCCCGCGCCACGCAGCGGCTCGTCGCCCAGGCCATCGGCTGCACCGCCGACGAAGTGCTGGTGATGTCCACCGGCGTCATCGGCGTGCCGCTGCCGATGGCGCGGCTGGCGGCGGGCATTGCGGCGGCGGGGGAAGAGATTAACCGCGGAAAGGCGGAGAGCGCAGAGGGAAGAGAGGGTGGCGGGTTGGCAGTAGCGCGGGCGATTATGACGACGGACACGCGGCCCAAGCATCTGGCGGTCAGCGTCGAATTGCCCGGCGGCAGGGTCATAATTGGCGGTATGGCGAAGGGCGCAGGCATGATTCACCCCAACATGGCGACGATGCTCAGTCTAATTACGACAGACGCGGCGATTGCGCCGGACGTGTTGGGCGGATTGTTGCAAACGGCCGTCACCCACTCCTTCAACCGCATCTCCATAGACGGCGACACCAGCACCAACGATACCGTGCTGCTCCTGGCCAACGGGGCCAGCGGCATGGCCGTAGACGACCACACCAGCATCATCGCCTTCGGCGAGGCGCTCAACTGGCTCTGCGCTCAATTGGCCCGGATGATTGTGAAGGATGGCGAAGGGGCGACAAAATTTGTCGAGATTCAGGTCTGCGGCGCCCAAAGCCGCGCCAACGCCCACGCCATCGCCAACACTATCGCTACCTCGCCATTGGTCAAAACCGCCTTTGCCGGCAGTGATCCCAACTGGGGGCGTATTCTGGCAGCGGCCGGCCGCGCCGGAGTTCCCTTCGACCAGCACCGCGTCACTCTGTCCATCGGCACGCGCCAGCCGGATGAGCTGACGCTGCTGCGCTGGGGAGACGTGATGAACTACCGCGAGGAAGACGCGGCGGCGATCTTCGACCGGCCGGAGTTCCTCATTCGCCTGGATTTGGGCGCGGGTGAAGCCGGCGAGACGGTCTGGACTTGCGACCTGAGCCACAATTATGTGAGCATCAACGCCGATTACCGGACGTGAACCGATGATCCATTTGCGATCTATCACAGCAAAGGCGTGGCAAAAGCAGGCCAACGCCCAATTCCCCTTCAACCTGCCCATTCTCGCCTCGCTGCGCGAATTGACCTTTGCCGAGCCAGTGACGTTTTTTGTAGGCGAGAATGGCTCTGGCAAATCCACCCTGCTGGAGGCGATTGCCTGCGCCGCGAACGCGACGACGGTGGGCAGCGAGAGCGTGCGAACGGATAAGACGTTAACGGCCGTTCGCCACTTCGCCCAACATCTCCAACTCTCCTGGAACCGGCGCACCCATCGCGGCTTCTTCCTTCGCGCCGAGGATTTCTTTGGCTACGCCAAGAGCCAGGCGCAGCTGCGGCAGGAGATGGAAGCGGGACTGAGCGCGGTTGACCAGGAATATCAGGGCCGCTCTAAACTGGCAACCGACCTGGCGAAAATGCCTTACGCCAGAGAGCTGCACGACATGAAGCAGCGCTATGGTGATGGGCTAGACGGCCGTTCACATGGCGAGAGTTTTCTCGCGCTCTTTCAGGCGCGATTTGTGCCCAACGGCCTCTACCTGCTGGACGAGCCGGAAGCGCCGCTCTCCCCCATCCGCCAATTGGCCTTCATCGCCGCCCTCAAGCAGATGGTGGCGCAGGAGGCACAGTTCATCATCGCCACCCACTCGCCGATCATCATGGCCTTCCCCAGCGCGACGATTTTGCACTTTGATGGGGCGCAGATTCAGCCAGCCAGCTATGACGACCTGGAACACGTCCGGCTGACCAGGGATTTTCTGAACAACCCAGAGGCATATTTGAGACATTTGGGAAATAACACGGGGGTCGCGGAGAGGCTTGGAGAATGAGCGCATGAGGACCTGATGGGACGGCCGTTTCCAAAAACCAACGGCCGACTTCGTCTGCCATTACCTCCACAGCCTGCCCCTCGACCAGTGGCTGTTCAAGCAAGACATCACCGGCGCGCCATTCCTCTGATCGCCACGAATCCCGATGAAGTGCAATAACCCCTCTTCGAGGAATACAGCAACGCCTACTGCTCTCCCTCTCGTGTCCCGTCAAACGACCGGGTCAGCGTATGGACATCTATACGGTCAGTGTCGGGAGCAGCATAATAAACGGTAGCCGTTACCTCGTAGTAGGTGGTCGGTTTTTTGTCGCGCAGATGCATGGTCAGGGAGAAATTAGCGTCTGCTGTCTCGATGACATTCAGCCAGCCGGCCGTTTCGCCGCGTTCGTTGACCACCCGCACTTCAATACATGGTTTTTCCAGGAATGGGGTCAAATGAAAGCCGACGGCCACACGACGGCCGTCTGGGTACACATACAGCCCCAGCTCATTCAGCCGCACGTCCTCGCGCGATTTCGGCGTTTGCGCCGGGTCATCAAAAAAGTTTATCTGCATTGCCACCTCTGGGGTTCATAAGCCGTAAACCGTAAGTCGGATTACGGATTACGGTTTACGTCTCACGTCCACGTCTCCAACTTCTCCAACACCTGCACCAATGTCACCTGCCACTCGTGGGTGCTTAACTCGCGGGGCATCCACACGGCCGATTTGCTGACGCGCACCTGATTACCCAAATAACGCTGCAAACGATACCGGTCCAGGTTGTCCTTTTCAACGATGCGTACCTTGATCTGCCCGGCTTCGGTGGTAACGGCCGTCACCCCCGCCCGCTGCGCCAGCGCCTTCACCCGCAGTTGATACAACAAATTATGCACCGGGTCCGGTATCGGGCCAAAACGATCGGCTAATTCCTCGGCCATCTCATCTATCTCCGGCAGCGTGCCCAGCAGCGCCATGCGCCGGTACAGGCGCAGCCGCAGCGCCGCGTCCGGAACATAATCCGTCGGCACATAGGCTGCCAGAGGCACGTCAATCAACACCGCCTCCGGGATTTCCGTTGGGAGCGCTTCGCCGGCTTCCAGCGCCTTGCGCTTCTTCACCGCATTGGTCAGCAGCCGGGTGTACAAATCGAACCCTACGGCCGAAATATGGCCGCTCTGCGACGCCCCCAACAAATCGCCGGCGCCGCGAATTTCCATGTCGCGCATGGCGATGGTGTAGCCCGCGCCCAATTCGGTATTCTCGGCCAGCGTCTCCAACCGCGCCTGGGCGTCTGGGGTGATCTGCCGCCAGGGCGCGTGGAAGAAATAGGCATAGGCGCGGCGCGCCCCTCGCCCCACCCGGCCGCGAAGCTGGTACAACTGCGACAGACCAAACTGCTCAGCGCGGTCTACAATCAGGGTATTGGCGTTGGGAAAGTCCAGGCCACTTTCGATGATGGTCGTGGACAGCAAAATATCAATGCGGCCTTCGGCAAAATCCAGCATGATCTGCTCCAACTGCCGTTCGCTCATTTGTCCGTGCCCCACCGCCAGCCGCGCCTCCGGCACAAGCGCCGCCAACCGCGCCCGCATGATGTCAATGGTCTGTACCCGGTTGTGGACAAAAAATATCTGCCCGCCCCGGTCCAATTCACGCAAGATGGCGCCTTTGAGTCGCGTCTCGTCCACCTCGCCGACGTAGGTCTGCACCGGCAGCCGTTCAGCCGGGGCAGTGTCTATGACGCTGATATCGCGCACCCCGGTCAGGCTCATGTACATGGTGCGGGGGATGGGCGTGGCAGTCATGGTTAACACATCCACTTCGGTGCGCCACTGCTTCAGTTTTTCCTTATGGGCGACGCCAAAGCGCTGCTCCTCGTCTATGATGACCAGGCCCAAATCTTTGAAGGACACATCGTCAGACAACAGGCGGTGGGTTCCGATGATGATATCCACGTCGCCGGTGCGCAGGCTTTTGACGATATGATCCTGCTGCACGGCCGTGCGGAAGCGCGACAACATCTCCACTTTCATGGGAAAGGGCGACAACCGTTCCTTAAAAGTGTTAAAATGCTGCTGCGCCAGGATCGTCGTCGGGACCAGAATAGCGACCTGCTTATTGTCCAGAACCGCCTTAAACGCGGCGCGTAAAGCCACCTCCGTTTTGCCATAACCCACGTCGCCACAAATCAAGCGGTCCATCGGCCGGGCCGTTTGCATATCGGCCTTCACCTCGGCGATGACCCGCAGTTGGTCTTCGGTTTCGCGGTAGGGGAAGCTGGCTTCCAGTTCCACCTGCCACTCGTCGTCGGACGGGAAGGCGTGGCCGTCTATGGATTCACGAGCAGCGTACAGCTCCAGCAGCTCACCCGCCAGCTCATCGGCGGCTTCCTGTGCTTTGGCTTTGGTGGCTGTCCAGCTCTTTTCGCCCAGGCGGTGGATGGCCGGCGGCCGTTCATCGGAGCCGATCCATTTGCCCAGCCGGTCGGCGTGATGCACCGGCACGTAAAGCACATCGCTGTTGGCGTACTGCACCAGCAGATATTCCCGCTCCATGCCGCCCACCGCCCGCGAAACCAGCCCCATAAATTTACCGATACCATACTCCAGATGGACGACGTAATCACCGGCGGCGATGTCGGCAAAATAGGTTTCTGGAGCGGTGGGGCGCGTCTGCTGCCAGCGGCGCGGCGCGGGGCGGCTCCAGCCAAAAATCTCGGCGTCGCTGAGTAAATCCAGCAGGATTTTGTTGTCTTCGCGCCGTACCAGATTAAACCCTTCGCTGACCGCGCCGTGAACAAAGGTCAGCGTGCCCGGCTCTGGCAAATGAGGCAGCGTTTCGACGGGGTGGGCATGGGTGGCGGCGTTGGGCAGCAGCAGTGATGGCTGACTGGCCCGGTTTTCTTCACGCCACAGTTCGGCCAGGCGCGCCGCCTGCAAACTAACCACCACCACACGATCATTTTCGATGCGTGTTTGTTTGAGTTGGGTCATCAGCGGCCGCATCTGACCGCCGTAGCGTGGTCCCGGTTCAAAAGCGTCGGCCAGACCGCCAAACGGCCGTTCACTACTTTCCACCCCTTCGCCCAACACCAGCGGCTGCCACCAGGCCAGGTCGGCGGCGGCGATGGACCAATCGAGAATAGGCGATGGGTAATCGGGCGGCAGGAGGGGCTGCTCGGCGGCAATCTGGTTGGCGTGTTGGTCCAGGTCTTGCACGGCCGTTACCAATTCGCGCCAATCATCCACCACCACCAGCGCGTTTTCCGGCAAATAATCCAACAGGGTGGCGGGTTGGGCATAGATTAGCGGCAGGTAAAATTCCAGGTGGGCGAAGGTACGGCCGTTTTGCAAATCGGCGATGTCATCGCGCCAGGAAGGCAGGCTGCCGGGCGCCGGACGGGCGTCTTCCGGCAGTACGAGGCCATACCGCTGCGCCGCTTCCGGTAGCGCCTCGCGCGCCGGGGGGACGACGATGCCTATTTCTTGTGCCGCCGGGTCCATTTCCAATGAGCGCTGCGTCGCCAGGTCGAAGTAACGCAGGGTATCAATTTCATCGCCAAACAGCTCGATACGCACCGGATACGGCGATGAAGCCGGGAAAATATCCACGATGCCGCCGCGCCGGCTGAACTGCCCCGGCGATTCGACCACGCTGACCGCTTCGTAACCGATTTCAGCCCAGCCGCCCAACGTCTTTTCCAGGTCCAACCGCCGCCCAACGCGCAAGACGCGGGTGGCTGCCAAAAAGCGCCGCTTAGGCAGTGTCTTCTGCAAAAAGGCGCGCGCCGATGTGACGATGAGCGGCGGCTTCCCCGCCGCCGGGATTTGCGGATGTTGTCCGGCCATCAGGCGGGACAATACACGCAGGCGAGACAGCCGGGCCGTTTCGCCCCAGGGGGCGCGGTCGTAGGGCAAGGGGGTTGGTTCGTAGAAACGGTAGACGCTGTTGTCATCGGGCAGCCACGCTTCCAGGGCTTGCATCCAGCGGGAGGCAGCGTCCACCTTGCCGGTCAGCAGCAAGATGGGAACCTGGCGGGCGCGAAACAGCCGCGCCAGCACCGGGGCGCGCGCGCCGGGCGGGAGGAGCAGGGGGGAAACGGCCGTTTCCCCATCCAAACCCTTGATGACGGCCGTAAAGGCCGGTAGTTCGTCGAAGACGTTGAGAAGGCCGGAAAGATCCATGGGAATTGTGAATTGTGAATTGTGTATTGTGGACGATGGACAAGCACTATTGCTGCACCTGTCACCTACCACCTATCAACTATCAACTACTCTCCCGGTAAACTGCCATTATGCCGGGACATGGCTAACTGGATGCCTTCGGTGACGTAGGTGTAGGCGGCTTTGGCGGCTTCGTCGAGGATTTCGGCGACCAGCGGCAGGTCGGTGGGGCCGAAATCTTGCAGGACGTAGGCGGCGGGGGGCATTTGTCCTGGCGGGCGGCCAATGCCCAGGCGCAGGCGGGGAAATTCTTGCCCCAGGTGATTGATGATGGATTTCATGCCGTTGTGCCCGCCGGCGCCCCCTTTTTCGCGCAGACGCACTGTGCCCAGGGGCAGGTCTAGTTCATCATAAACGACCAACACGTTGGCCGCCGGGACCTTGTAAAAGTTTGCCAGCGGACCCACAGCGCTGCCGCTGTCGTTCATGTAGGTTTGCGGCTTGGCCAGGATGACAGGGTGCTCGGCGATACGGCCGTTGCCCGTCAGCGCCTTATTCTGCACCTTGCCCAGCGCGATGCCATGCAGCCCCGCCAGCTTATCCACCGCCATAAAGCCCACGTTGTGCCGGTTCTTCTCATATCTGCGGCCTGGATTGCCCAGGCCCACAATCAGAAAACGCTCTTCGTTCACGTCAGTCAGTTCATCCACGTCGGGCCTCACCCGGCTTAACAAGTTTGTCCACCAATGGGTCATAAATGGGTCATAAATGGGTCATAAATGGGTCATAGTTCATTCATTGATTGGCCGGTTGTTAGCCAACCGGCCAACCCTGTTATTGCTCCAGGTCCAATTCGTACAAATTCCACAATTCGGACGTTTGGGTGGTGTCTAGTTGGAAATTGCGCACTTCTGGCTGAGTAGCGGCCACTTTGAGATTGGTGAACAACGGGATACCCGGCAGCTCCTGGCTGAAGATACGCAGCGCCGCCTGGTGATTGGTGATGTAAGCGTCTGTGCCCGGCAGCGATTGCCCGGCCGTGCGGCAGGCGGCGTCGTATTCCGCATTGCGCCAACCGGTGGGGTTGATATTGTTCCAACCGCCATACCCTTCTTCACGCGGGCCGGTGATATTTTCTGACAACCAGAGATTACACGGGGGCTGTGCGGCCGCGCGCCAGGCCAGCGCGCCCATGTCGAACCGGCGGCCAAACAGCGAACCCAGCGGCCCATCACCGTACCATTCGGCCGGCTGGCGGAAGTCCAGGTCTACAACCAGACCACATTCAGCCAGATCGGCCTGCACCATTTCCAGCACCCGCGCCCGCAGCGGGCTGGCGGCATCGGCGCTGAGGCGGAAGCGGAAGGGCACGGCCGTTTCCGGCTGTTCGCGCACGCCATCTTCATCGGTATCCACGTAGCCCAATTCATCCAGCAGGGCGCGGCCGGCGGCCGGGTCGTAGGGCCATTGGGCCACATCGGCCGGGAAGAGTGGATGTTCGGCGGGGGTAAAGGTGTGCAAGAGTTCGGCGCGGCCGTCTAACAACTCATCCACCATACGCTGTCGGTCAATGCAGGAAGTGATCGCCTGCCGCACCTGGACATCGGTAAACCAGGGGGGACGGGTGCTGGCGTACTCTTTGATCGGCTCAATGCCAAAGGCGATCTGCTCGAAGAACGGGCTGTTGACCACATGGGCCTGCACCAGCCCGGCGTCGGCGGCGGCCAAAACATCGGCCACCGCTTCCGGGGCGATGACATCCTGGGCGACAACGTGGCACTCGCCAGGCAGCAAATCCTCGGTCAACCCGGTGTTGACCTTAAACAGAACCGAGGCCAGGTGGGGCAGCCCTTCGTCGGCGCGGTAATAGGCGGGATTGGGTTCCAGGCGAATGGTCGCGCCAGGAATCCATTCGGCGACGACAAAGGGGCCATTGCCCAGCGGCTTTTCCCGTGCTTCGGGCAAAGCCAGCAGTTCGACGGCCGAATAAAGGCCGTACTGGTGGCGCGGCAGCGGCGTCCAGACATTGGTGACAAAGCTGGAATCAATAAAACCGGGAATACCCACCCACTGCACTGTTAAATCGCCGGTGGCTGTGTAGGCGGCCGTGCGCTCTATCTTTATTTTACTGCCCGGCGTCACCGGGTCGGCGGCAATCTCAAAGCTGAACACCGAATCGTCGGCCGTCACCGGCTTGCCATCGGCCCAGGTCATTGGCTGAAAAGTAAATTCGACCACCATTTGCTGCATCGGCACACGCGATTTGTCGAAGCGCACCAGGTCGCCATCGGCGCTGCGCACCGTCACACCATCGGTAAAGCGCCGGACAAGCCCGTTGGCGTCTAGCACCGTTGTGTTCTCGCGTACCTCGACTGTCTCAATGCGCACGCCGCCATTCTCGACTGAAGGCAAATCCACCAGACCTTGCGCCTGGTAATCGAAGCCAAGTGTGGTTAGAAGATTTTCGTAGAGGGCGTGGCGGACGGAAACGGCCGTCAACGAGTTGTCACCATACAAAAAGAGACTGGTCGGTTCAGCGGCCACGCAGACCACCAATTCTTTGGGCGGCGGTGGGGTGGCGGTGGGCTGCGGCGCAGCCGTCGGGGCCTGGGTGGCGACGGCCGTCGCCACCACCTCGGCCGTCGCTAAAACAGCAACTGTAGCGTCAGGCTCAGATTGGGCAGCGGTGACGTTGACCACCGCGGTGGGAGACAACGTGGGGGGTGTGGCCGCGTTTTGTTCACGGCAAGCAGCCAACAACAACATACTGAAACAAGATACCAAAATTGCTTTTAACCAATTCATTTTCACTCTCCACAGATTAGTGTACGTATTCCGTATTCCGTATTCCGTATTGCGTATTGCGTAATCCGTAGAGCGCCGCCTCTGGCTAGATGCCAACGGGAAACGGCATACGGACTGCGGTTTACGGCTATTAGACCCCAAAATTTGGCTGTTCTTGATACACTCAGTCGCGCTTCTGGGGACGCTGCCAATAGCTGCGCCAAAGCCAGCGAAAGAAGGCGCGCAGCAGCAGGTAAAGCGCCAATCCGCCAAAGATGAGCGCGGTGAAGCGGGCGCCCTGCCAAAAAGCGCGGCCAAAACGGCCGCCATCTATGCCCGCCAGTTGGTCAAAGACGCCCCCGGTCACGGCTGCATCCTGCGGCGCGCTCACCGCGCCGCTGCCCGGGTTAGCCGGAGCGGCCGGCGGGGTGGGGGTGGGAAACGGCGTCAACGATGGCAGGGCGGTTGGCTGTTGAAAAACGGCCGTTTCGCCGGCAGTAGGTGTTGTCGCCAGAGCCGGGGCAGCCCCATCGGTGGTCGCGGTGGGTGTGGCGGTCGGCGTAACATCCGCGTTCGCCACCACCAGGTCGGTGACGAAATATTCGTCGTAGTTGTAATCGGCCCGCACCACGCGCAGACGTAGTTGGTAACGGCCGTCTGGGAAAACGGGCGCCCCCACATCACGCCCAATCGTCGTGTCCCACACTGCCAGCGTGCCCTGGTTAACCGGCAGGCTGCCTTCGGCGAAGACAATCCAATCGGCCGTGGGGTCAGATACGTGGCGAAAAGCCATCTCATAGCGCAAATAATCAGGGTGAACGGCCGTGCCCATCACGCGCACCACCCCGGCAATCGTCTCGCCAGAAACCGGTTGTGTGATACCATTACCGGACTGCGCCCAAACAGGTTGGACGACCAACTGGCCCGGTGCGCCCATCGCCAACACCGCCAACGTTAAGAGCGGTATAACGAGGCGATACAAGGCTGGCAGCACCATTCGCTTTCGTTTAAGATACAGATGTTTCATCATAAAAGCGTGGTGACGCAGCATGACTATGCAAAACAAACAGTGGAGTCTACCACAAACGGATCCACGTGACGAATAAATCTCTACTCTGCCCGGCCCGCAGACAGCGGGAACTCCGGGGAATTATAAGGAACAGTATGCCCCAAATTCATCAATCTCTGCGGCAAGCCCTCTTTTTTTTCAGCCTGTTTGGTCTGCTGATTTTGGCCGCGTGCGGCCCCAGCGTCGCCCCTGGCGAGGGCGAGATCGGCCAAGCAGCAGCGCCAACCAGTGACGCCAACCTGTTGGCAGCGCCAATTGACCCGGCGGCCGTCTTTAGCGCTCCCCGTTCGGCCAGCAGCAGCGCCGACGGCGAAGTAGACGCCAATGGGCTGCCGGTTGGGTTTTTGGCCGACGGCCGTCCCTATCGTGGCAGCCTGGACGCGCCGGTCGTCATTGAAGAGTTTTCCGATTTTCAATGCCCGTTTTGCAGCCGGTTCGCGCTGCAAACCCTGTCGCAGATCAACCAAAACCAGGTGGCTTCCGGCGAAGTCCTGTTTCTCTATTACGATTTCCCCCTGAGCAGCATCCATCCCCAGGCGGAGGCCGCGGCCAACGCTACCCGCTGCGCCGCCGACCAGGGCGCGGCCGCCTATTGGGATATGCACGATTTGCTCTTTGCGCGCATGGACGCCTGGGGCAACAGCCAGGCCAACAGCACCTTCATCGCCTATGCCGAAGAATTAGGGCTGGACAGCGCCATCTTCGCTGAATGCGTGCAAAGCAACAAACACATCGAAGCAGTGCGCGACGATGTGGACCTGGGCTTGAGCCGGGGCGTTTCCAGCACACCGAGTTTCTTCATTAACGAACAACCCCTCATTGGCGCCCAGCCGTTGGAGGTGTTTAACCAGGCCATTGCCACCATCCAAAACGGCGGTGAGTTAACCGCTAATCAACCGGCCAACACCGAGCCACCAACCCCAACCCCGGTCGCCATCTCCGAAGAAGGCGTGGCGGCCACCTTGGGCAGCGCCGAGGCCCCCTACACCATCGTGGAATTTACCGATTACGGCTGCGCGGCGTGCGCCCGGTACGTGGCCGACACGCTGCCCACGTTGAAGGAAATATTGGTAGATTCCGGCCAGGTCCGCTACATTCTGAAAGATTTCCCCCAGGCGGCCAGCGGAACTGCCGCCCAAACGGCCGCTGCCGCCGCCCGCTGCGCCGGCGAACAAGACGCCTATTGGCCGATGCACGAAGCGTTGTTTGCCACGCAAGAGGTATGGGTGCAAAACCAGGCCAGCGCGGATGCCCATTTCCAGACGTTGGCTGCCGACCTGAACCTGGACCAGGCGGCGTTTCGCGGCTGCCTGAGCAGCGGGCAGTTTGATGCGGCCATTCAAACGGCCGTTGCCGAAGGGCAGCGCGTGGCCGTTGGTGAACTGCCCTACTTTTTCATCGAAGGCTACCCTCTCAGCGGCGCGGAACCCAACAGCGTGGCTGTAGCCCTGGGCCTGCCGATGAACGTGCCGATTGACGGCGCTTACAGCATCGGCGACCCCAACGCGCCGATCACCATTGTCGAATATACCGATTACCAATGCCCGTTCTGCACGCGCCATTTTGCTGAAACATTGCCGCTGCTGCGCCAAAATTTCATTGACACCGGTAAGGTTTTGTACGTATTTAAGGATTTCCCCCTGACCAACATTCATCCGCAGGCGGTGTTGGCGGCGGCGGCGGCGCGCTGCGCCGGGGCGCAAGAGGCTTACATGCCGATGCACGATGCTTTGTTTACCAACCAGTCGCTCTGGAGCGGACAAAACAACGCCGCCGATTTATTTGTCGGGTTTGCGGCGGACCTGGGGCTGGACAGCGATCTGTTTCGGACCTGTCTGGAAAGTGGCGAGATGGAAACGGCCGTGTTCGCCGATCTGAACGAAGGCATGAGTTTTGGCGTCAATGGCACACCGGCTTTTTTCATTAACGGCTTTTTGGTTTCCGGCGCGCTGCCCTACGCCAGTTTTGAGCAAGGTTTAAACGGGCTGTTGGCCGACAGCGAACAGCAATAGAGTGACGCAAACGGGCAGCACACGCGCGCCGCGCAATCGCACCATTACTTTGTCTGACGAGGAGCGGCTCTTGTATAGCCGCCGCTGTGTGCGGCTGGATGACCCCGCGCCATTGGCGGCCATTGTCAACCGCACCATCCAGCAGGATTTGTTTACCCTGCTGGATTGGCTGCCCGCCGCATCGGTGGATTTGCTGTTCGCCGACCCGCCCTATAATCTGAGCAAATCGTTTAATGGACGGCCGTTTACCCCCCTATCCCTGGCCGATTACGAAACATGGCTGGCAACCTGGCTGCGGCCGCTCAGGCGGGTACTCAAGCCTACCGCCTCGCTGTATGTCTGTGGTGATTGGCGCTCGGCGGCGGCCATTCAGCGGGTGTTGGCAAGCCATTTTGTGGTGCGCAACCGCATCACCTGGGAGCGGGAGAAAGGGCGCGGCGCGGCGCGAAACTGGAAAAACTGTGCCGAAGACATCTGGTTTGCCACCTGCGGCGACGAGTACACCTTCAACGTGGATGCTGTCAAACTGAAGCGACGGGTGATTGCCCCGTACACCCAGGCCGACGGGCAGCCCAAAGATTGGCAGGCGGGGCAAGACGGCCGTTTTCGCCTGACCCACCCCGCCAATATCTGGACCGACCTCACCGTGCCCTTCTGGTCTATGCCCGAAAACACCGACCACCCCACGCAAAAACCGGAGAAACTGCTGGCAAAAATCATCCTGGCCTCTTCCCAAACCGGCGACGTGGTTCTGGACCCATTTCTCGGTTCGGGCACAACCTCGGTGGTGGCCCACAAATTGGGCCGCCGCTTTATCGGCATTGAAGTGGACGAGACCTACGCCTGCCTGGCCGAAAAGAGGCTGGCCCAGGCCGCCGACGATCCGCACATTCAGGGCTACACCGACGGTTTCTTCTGGGAACGCAACAGCGGCGGGAAATAGACTTATGTTTTTTCGGTTTCATGATCTAACGATCGAGTTGGTCAGCACCGATGGGCGAATTCGGGCGCAGTGGGCTTATTTGCTGGCCGGTTGGCTGCAAGCCGAAAGTACGACCAGACCAGATATTCGTTTGGAATTAACCTGGGCGGAGGATTTACCAGAACGGCCGTCTACGCCGCCTATCTTTGTGGACCAGGAATCGCGCACCGATGCGCCGGCCATTTTGACGGTTTACGCCGAGGCGGATGGGGCTGCGCTGCTGCATTTTCACCAGGCGGGCCTGCTGCGCGTGCCGCTAACAGCGCCACAGCCGGGCGTAACACTGGTGGCGACGGGGGTGATCACCCCGGCGTCGTTGGCGAACGGCCGTTTTGAGGATGTGACTTTCACCGGGCTGGCCCCCATGCTGCGGCGGCATGGCTATTTTTTACTGCACGCTTTTGCCGCTGTCAGGGATGGCCGGGCGGCGCTGTTGGTCGGTGCATCGGGCAGCGGCAAGACGACGACTGGCCTAAATTTGCTGCTGAACGGCTGGGAACTGCTGAGCAACGATGTGGCTCTTTTGCACCTGCGACCCGACGGCGTGTATGTGTTGGCCGCACCCGATATTGTGAGTATACGGCCGTTTACCCTGGAACTGCTGCCCCAATTAAGCGCCAAACTGGCCGCACCGGCGGCCGGGCGCGCTCAGGTGATCAGCGCGTTTGCGCTGACTGACGGCCGTTGGGCGTCGCCCAGCAAAGCGACGACCGTTTATTTCCCCCAAATCACCGATCAGCCAACCCGCCTGGCCCCGCTCAGCCGGGCCATTGGTCTGGCGCGGCTGATGGAACAAAGCGTGGACCAATGGGATACGGCCGTACTGCCCGACCACATAGCCATTTTGCAGGCGCTCAGCCAGCAAACGGCCGTCTACACCCTCTTTTTAGGGCCCCGACGTGGCCCGACTGAACGGCATCATTACAGCCTGACGATTGGGAATTGACAATGGGTGCGTTCCAAATGGTTGAGCAGGTAGGGGCGAGACAGGCGGGGGACATCTTTGCCAATCACCCATGCCTCACCCCAACATGTCTCGCTCTCTTCTTTGCCTGGCGTCGGCATATATCGGGCGAGGTGGCGCGAGAAGATGCCGTCCGCTGCGGCGAATACCATCCCGCGCCACCTCGCCCGTACACAAGGCGTAACTGAAATGAAATACACCCATTGACAAGTGGTCCTGAGCTTGCCGAAGGATTGGGGATTGGGGATTGACGATTACTGAAGCGCTAAGGACGCAATCAGCGCATCAAGTTTGCGCAGGTCTAGTTTCCAGGCGGAGGGGGGTAAACTGTTCAACAGATCTTGGGTGTCGCGCAGGTAGGCGTCGTAAGTGGCGGCGTTGGTAGACTGCGCTTTGACATCGTCGGTGGCCTTCTCGAAGGTGTCGGGCAGGGCGTCGGTGCGTACCGGCCAGATGAGCGACACGTAAAAACGGCCGTCATTGCTTAAACCCTGGTAATAATAAGCCGTCGTCTCGTTGGTCCAGGGGCCTATAGCCTGACGGTTGGGCGTGTCGGCGACATAGCGCACGCCCGCGCCCTGGGTAAAGTCGAGGTCGGCAAACTGGACCCATCGATCCATCAGGCGGAAGGGGGGCGGCAGCAGCGGCATGAGGCTGGGGGGTGGATCGCTGCGGCCGTCGGCGGCTTGAATCAGCCCTTGCAGCCGGGACACCTCGCTGGCGGCGGCAATACCGACCAGGTCCTGGTACTCTTGCGCGGGAAAAATGTATAAGCGACGGCCGTTGTTCGCCACCACTTCTTCCGAATTTTCGCCGTCAAACGTCACCAGGATATGGGCAGGGACCAACGGTCCGGCCTGAATCGCTCGCCAGGCGAACGAATGGGCCACGCCCTGCACCTGCAAACGAATCGCGCCGCCTTCTATGACGGCCGTATCTTCTTCGGCAACAACCTGATTCTGCTCAAAATCAGTGGCAGCCGATGGGTCGGCGCGGCGAAAACGCATTCCGCCGCTGTCGGCTGCCAGGTCAAACAGCAAATCGTCGCCAGCCATGAACCAGAGGACCGCCCCGCTGAGGCGCTGCACAAATTGCCCGGCCAGGGAATCGGCCGGGCAATCGGCCTCCGTGAGAGGGTCAGGCGAAATGACAATGCCCCCGGCCGTCAGGCTGTAAGTTCCACCGATGGTGTGGCAGTCGGCCTGGATGAGAACACGGCCGTCGGCTTCCAGGCGCAGCGCATAGCGGGCCGGCTCGGCTATTTCTTGCGGACCGGCGGCCGGGTCGAGGAAGGCCACCCACTGCCAGGTAAGGTTTGTCAGGAAAACTGCTGCGTCTGATACCCCTGTTGGCACGGCCGTAGGTTCCAGGGTGGGGGTGGCTGATGGCGTTGCTGTGGCTGATGGCGTGGCTGATGGTGTGCGCGTTGGCCGCAAGGTAGGCGCGGCTGTGGGGGAAAGGGTGGGTTGAGGAACGGCCGTCTGCTCTGGCACGGTTGCCAGAGGCAGCGGTGATGGGGTTGACGCCGGCAGTGCACTGCACGCCACCAACAGAACCCATAGGCTTAAGAACAACCACACTAGATACTTCTGCATAACGCCACCTGAATGGGTTGTCAGGCCTCTTTGCCTTTCTGAGCAACAATTTCCAACGCCCTTGCTCAAAACGACTGCCCATGACTTGGCCGATTTAGGCGTTGGCAGTTGCTCATGATTTTAACGAAAGACGGCCGTTTCCCTTTTATGCAACTAACCTGCCGTTTTTATTGACCTATCAAAGTGCCAAGTTTCTGCAAAACTTCATTGAGGGTGGAAGATGGCAGCTTACACACAAACTCTGCTTGTCGAGCTTTCCAATCAAGACTTTCTATCTGGCTGGTTGACTGACAAATCTCAGATTTTCACCGCAGAGAGCGCGGAGGACGCGGAGATTTTCTCTGGTACAGCCTCCGCGCTCTCTGCGTTCTCCGCGGTTAGATAAGTTTTGTCAGTCAATCAGTTTTATCTGGTCTGACAAAATCGCGCCACCAATTTTCAAACCCTCCGGTATTAATACTTCAAAGGGATAATTTTTGATTTGACTCGTAATCGGACATAAAATCGCCAAACCGACCTTGCCGTTATAAGCTGCCGGAGACAAAACCAACGCTGGTCTTCGCCATGCTTGCTCATGTCTAGCTTGTGGATTGAAAGTTATCCATACACTATCACCACGATTCGGAATGTATGCCAAAGGTATCTCCTTTTGTGTCTACAACAAAGATACACTTTTGTGTTCAATTCACCAAGCTCTTTCCCCTGCGAAATGAGAGCGCCAAACAGGTTCCTTTACACAGCTTACCGGAAGCCGCTATTATACGGTGTGGAGTACGGCGCGTAAAATAGACAGTGACGATTGCCGGTTGACGCTGTGGGCTGCCCTTTGGCCCTCAGCATGGGTATTTGTTCGTTAGTATGGAGATGACATCAGATGAGTGGACGCAATACGGGTATGGGCTGTTTGGGCACGATATTGTTTGTGGGCATCTTTATCGCGGTGGGGATAGGGCTTTTTATTTGGGGATTGAATGTATTGCAAAAGGCGCAGGCGAGCCAGGATTGGCCGACGGCCGATGGCACAATCATCTCTGCGACCGTGCGCGAAGACCGCGATGACGATGGCACGTCCTATTTTGCCGACGTTACCTACCAATATACGGCGGCCGACCGGCGGCACAGTTCAGACAATGTGAGCTTTGGGCAATATGGCGGCAGCAGCCGCCACGCCGAAGGCATTGTCGCCAGATACCCGGTGGGCCAACGGGTGACGGTGTATTATGACCCGGATGACCCGATGACGGCCGTTTTAGAGCCTGGCGCTAATTTTGGCAGCTATCTACTGGTGGGCATGGGTGCGCTGTTCATCGGGGTGGCCTTGCTGGTTGGGCTGTTTTCCCTGTTTGGCATACTGCGTCGCCGGTAACAGCAGCAATCAGCGGACCAGGCGCATATTCAACAATTCCCGCAGCCGCGACACAACCATCTCCATCGCCACCTGATTACGGCCGCCATTCGGGATAATCACATCGGCGTATCGTTTACTCGGCTCAACAAACTTCAGGTGCATGGGGCGAACCGTCGCCTCATATTGGGCCACCACCGAATCCAGCGACCGGTTGCGCTCGTTCATATCGCGCTCCAGGCGGCGGATAAAGCGAATGTCGGCGTCTGTATCCACGTAAATTTTTATATCCATCAAATCACGCAGTTTGCGCCGGGTAAAAATTAAAATCCCCTCAATCAATATGATTGGGCACGGCTCCACCAAAACCGTCTCCTTTTTACGCCGGTGCAGCGTAAAATCGTAGACTGGCACCGCCACCGGCTGCCCGGCCAAAATTTGTTGGATGTGCTGCACCAACAAACTGTTCTCCAATGAATTGGGGTGATCGTAGTTTTGCTGCGAGCGCTGCTCAAAAGACAGATGGGGATTATCGCGGTAGTAAGCATCGTGAGGGAAATAGGCTACCTTTTCAGCACCCACCGATTCCAGAATGGTGCGGGCCACCGTTGTTTTGCCGGAAGCCGTGCCTCCGGCGACGCCAAACACGACCGGCAAAAAGTCACCCATTCTTACCTCCTCTACCTTGCAGCAGACAAAAAAATACCCCGGAACCAACGCGCCAGGGTACGTAGAAATTAGAAAGCCACCCAAGGGACTTGAACCCTTAACCTATCGCTTACGAAGCGATTGCTCTGCCATTGAGCTAGGGTGGCGAAGTGGCGGGATTATATCAGGCCCTACGGCGCTTGACAAACAAGATTTCGCGCCTATATTAGCGCATTGACGATGAAGCTGTGCAGAACGGCGAGCAGACGCGCCACTTCAAAAACCGGGAATAAAGGCGAAACGCCATGACTCTATGGGGTGGTTTTGCCGCCAAGTTTTGGTCGTCAGGAAGTGATATGGACCCAATTACACGACAAATGATTGAAGACACGGTGGCCGTCGTTGGCTCAAAACACGTCACGCTTGCCGGGCTGGATTTGCGCGGCCTGGGCGACCTGGCGGATATTCAACTGGAGGGGGCCAATTTGAATGAGACAAAGCTGGATGGCGTGACCTTGTCCAACGCCAAACTAAAAGGGGCCAAATTCGACAGCGCCAGCCTGAAAGGCGCTTTGCTCGACGGCGCCGGGTTACAGGAGGCGAATTTATACCGGGCAGATTTGCGCGAAGCAAATCTGACGGGAGCGTCTTTGCAAAAGGCGTATCTGGGCAGCGCCAACTTGCAAGGAGCCGTGCTGGTAGAGGCTGATTTGTCTGAGGCCAATTTGCACTTTGCCGATTTGCGCGGGGCAGATTTGCGCGAAACGATCATGACGAGTGCTGACTTGAAGGGGGCGCGCTACAATGACAAAACATTGTGGCCGGAGAAATTAACACCACTGTTAGTCGGCGCCGTCTTTGAACGCCGCTAAGAAAACTGCCAAACCCTGAACACTGCCTACTGTCAGCCACTCTCCACTGGCCGCTCCGGGTCGCGGCACCATTCGCTCCAGGAACCGGCATACAGACGGCCGTCTCCCAGCTCGCTGTGCGCCAACGCCAATAGATTGACACAGGCCGACACCCCGGAACCACAGTAAAACGTGGTCTGTTCTGGCGGCGTGTCGCCCAACAAGGCCATCAATTGAGCGCGTAAGGCAGACGGGGGCAGATAACGGCCGTCAGTCGTCCAATTCGCCTGGTAATAATAATTCACCGCGCCGGGGATGCGCCCGGCAACCGGGTCTATCGTCTCCAGTTCACCCCGATAGCGGGCCGCGTCACGAGAATCCACCAGCAGCGGCAAAGATGAAACCTGCTCCACCTGCACCAACCACTCCTGGCGCGGCTGACCCTGGAAAACGGCCGTGTCCCGTTTTTCCTCGCCAGACCGTGTAGGCAGCCCGGCAGCCGACCACAGCGGCCAGCCACCATCTAACACGGCAACGGCCGTATGCCCCATATAGCGCAGCATCCACCACAAGCGCGCCGCAATCATGCCATTGACGTCGTCGTAGGCCACCACTTGCGTGTGTGGGCCAATGCCCATCTGGCTAAAACGACTCAGCAAGACATCTGGCGGGGGGAGCGGGTGACGGCCGTGATCGGTCACCGCCGGGTTGCTCAAATCTTCGTCCAGGTGGGCATACATCGCACCGGGGATGTGCGCCGCCAGGTAAGCCCGCCGCCCCGCCGCCGGCTCGGCCAGACTAAACCGGCAGTCTACAACCACCCAGGTCTCATCTCCCAGGTGGGCTTGCAAGGTTTCAATGTCAATCAATGTCGTGTGCATACGGCAGTTGCCTCATGAGTAAGCAGTGTTCAGTAACCAGTATTCAGTCGGCATTACCTCTGGGGAAAGCGCACTGAACACTGAAAACTATTCCTAAGGCGAAGGGGCGGTGACGATGATAGGTGGTGCAACGTCAGTGGGGCGCGGGGTGGGCGTAGGATAATTGGGCGTGGGGGTGCTGGTGGGCGTCGGGGTGGGGGTCGGCGTGGCGGTAGCTGCCAGGGTGGGTGTGACAACAGGCGTCGGGGTGGGCAGATCCGGATCGGCGACAATTTCCAGGGAACGGGGTTCGCTCCACAACAGGGTGTTCTGACGGCCGTCTTCCAACCGCACCTGCCACTCAAAAGAGCCAACGGCCGGGGACACGTCCATCACCGCCGTGCGCACACGGTACAGCGTGCCCGCCGCCGGCTGCGCTGCCGAACCCATCGGGATTGCCTGACTGTCACCCAACAAATACAGCGTAAACTGCTGCCCGTCGGCCAGCGGCAGCGGCCAGTTCCAGGCAAAATCCACCACTTCGGAGTTCAATGCCGACGCACCAGACAGCGGCCCGCGCACCCGCAGCGCGGGCGCTTCGGGCGCGCCATACGCGCCAAATTCGGCCGTCCAATACCAGACATTGGGGCGCTAAAATTGGCTGTAAAGGCAACGCCCACTTCAGTCGCGTATTTATTAAGAATGATGGCCCGGTGGCCGGGGCTGTTGACCCAAAATTCCACCGCCTGATACGCCTGTTCAAAGCCCCAGGCCGTCGCCTCGCCGGCATACGCGCGGGAATAGCCGTGCCACAACAGGCGCTCCGCCGGCGTCGAGCCATCGGAACCGGTGTGACCGGTGTAACGGTAGGCAACCATATCTTCGGCGTGCTGTTGAGCGGCAACAGTCAGCTCGTAAACGTATTGCAGCGGCGGCAAATCAAACTGGCGGCGCGCCTCGTTGATGTAGACAAACAACTGCTCGGCCGGACTGGTGGTGGCCGGCAGGTCCAGAGGGGCCATCACAAAAGGCGCTTCCAAGTCTACCGGTTCCAGGACAACGCCAAGCGGATCCAACGATGCGCCGGGGACGATGGCTTCGCTGTCTAGTGTCATAATGGCCGGCAGGTAAACGGCCATGATGCCCGGTTCCACAGCCAGCCAGCGGCTCACCTGGGCGTCGCCAAATTGGTTGGAAGCGGTCATGGTGATGTAATAGTTACCGGGCAAGGCGTAGATATGGCTGATTTGCGCCCCTTCGTGGGTACGGCCGTCGCCCATATCCCAGCGGAAAGCCGTCACCGTATCGTCGCCAAGACCCAGAGCGCGCACCGGCTGCCCGCTGCTGGCAAACTCGTCCAAGGCCATATCGGCGGCCGGCGGCAGACCAACCGTCAGCGGCCACAACGCTTCGGAGCGGCCAAAGGCATTTTCAATGCTTAAGCGCACCTGATAGACACCCGGCGACGTATACACATGGGCAGGTTGGGCATCGGCCGATGTCGCGCCATCGCCAAAATCCCAGCGGTAGGTGATCGGCGTTTGTCCGCCGCTTTCGTTGACGAAGCGGACAGGCTGCCCCACGCCGGGCGTATCATCTTCTACTTTAAATTGGGCAGTGGGATGGGGGACGATGGTGATGCGGCGCACGGCCGTTGCCGCGCCAATCGCGTTGCTGGCCGTCAGAGTGACATCATAAACTCCGGCCGCCGGGTACACCACCACCGGGTCATTGACATCTACACGACGGCCGTCACCCAACTGCCAGGATTGGCTAATCGGGCCGGGTCCATTCAGCTCGGCGCGCAGTTGGATGGGCAGTCCCAGCGAAACCTGGCCCGGCAGGTTGACGCTGCTAACGTAAGGCGGAATGCCAATCCACAGCGTCGTGGCCGCTTCTTGCACCTGATTGTTGAACTTGAGAACGGCCGTTATCGTCTGTTCCGGGCGGAGAATATCGGCCGTTTCCACCCGCAGCGGCAGCGCAAACTGCTGCGTCCCGCCGTTTGCTGAAACAACAGGGACCCAGGTGAGGCGATTCGCCTGCAAATTAACCGTCGCCCCCGGTGGTAAATTTGCCACATTCAGGCGCAATCCCAGAGGCAGCTGCAGGCTCACTTCCGGCTGATAAGTGACCTGATCAAGATTGACGAGCGAAAGTTCCAACACGAGAGTATCGCCAGGCGTGCCAATGGGCGGCGTCACCTTTAGCTCCAATTGCAGCGGCCCCACAATGCGCAGCGCGCCAGGATACGTGGCCGCTGGAGCCAAAGCCGCGGAACCAACAGCCGGCAGCAAAAGCAGCAGCAGCCACAGCCAACCCAGATAAAGTTTTTGGCGATCCCAATTTTTCATGTGCCCGCAGTTTAGCAGAGTTAGCCAGACAGAACAAGATGACGACCAGGACTACAGCAATTCTCAATTTGCCCTGGTGTTATCGTAGGGGCGGGACGGCGCGGAAAGGTAACAGCCGCAGCGGACCCTTTTCCCGCGCCGTCCCGCCCAATGGGACCCAAAGAGGGGCGAGACAGGCGGGAGACATCTTTGTCAATCACCAATGCCTCGCCCTCGCCTATCTCAGCCTCTTCTTTGCCGGGCACAGGCGTTTATCGGGCGAGATGGCACGAGAAGATGCCGTTCGCTGCGGCAAATACCATCCCGCGCCATCTTGACCATTACACGTTTGCTTTTATCTAGCAGGTTGTCGGAAAAGTAGAAAGGGATACACGGATGACACGGATTTAACGGATTTACACCGATTTTCTGGTGATTTATCCGTAAAAATCCGTCGAATCCGTTCAATCCGTGTACCTATCCTGAGTTCTCCGACAGGCTGCTAGCCGCGCTGCTGACAGAATGAGAAAATCACGCCTTTTTAGGTTCCTCTTTAGGCGCGAGCGGTTATAATTGGTACGAATTCAGGTATCAAGTTCAATAACCTGTATAAACGACCATGGCAAGCGGCAGCGTAAAAGCATCTAATCCCAAACGTTTTTCTTTTTTGCGGCGTAAGCAGGCGTGGCGCGAGATCTCTGGCTACCAGGTTGGTAATATCCATGAAACGCAGCCGGTGGCTATCGCCGCCACGGCGACCGTGGTGGGCAATGTCTTTGCGCCGCAGTTGATTGTGGCCGGATTGTTGTCGGGCACGGCCGTTAGCCCGGAAGTGACGGTGCAAGCCGAGGGCCAGATTTGGGGCGACATTTACGCCACGCGGCTGCACGTGGAACAAGGCGGCCTGATTCGCGGTTGGGTCCACACGCTAGACGACGCGGCCTACCAGCTATTGAACGGCCGTCACTCCCCCATAGATCCGCTGCCAGACGACGCCAAAGCCGCGCCAAACGGCTTAAAGCCCGAACACCACCGCCTGCGCGACAACGCCGACCTGGATGCCCGGCGCTGGCTGCAAATGGAAACGGCCGTCGCCCTGGCCGCCCGCACCGAACTAGAAGAAACCTTCGACCAACGCCTGGCCGAAATCGCCGGCGAAGCCACCAATCAACTCACCATCACCCGCGAAGAGTTAAAAACCACCCGCGCCGAACTGACCACCTGGCAGCAGCAGGCCCAAGACAAAAGCAGCCAACTACAACAACGCGACACCCAGCTAGAACGCCAGGGCAGAGAATTGGCCCTGGCCCAAGAAACACTGGCTCACACCAATCAAGAATTAGAGGAACTGCGCGAAGCCTACGCCGCCAAAGAAGCCCTGCTCAAAGAACTTACCCTGGCCAAAGTTGGTGTAGATACCCATCTACACGAAGCCTTACAGCACGTAGACACCCTCACCGGCCGGGTTCACAACATCGAAACCGCCCTCCAGGCCAGCCTGGTACACAGCTCCGACCAGGAAGACGCCCTCCAGCGTTGGCAAGAACTGGCCGAAACCACCGAAAAGCGGGCCGCAGAATTAGAAGTGGAGCTTGCCACCGTCCGGCAGCAGTTGGAGCAGAGCAAAGATCTCAACAATCTGCTGCGTGACCAGCGTAAACAGATCGAAGATGAGTGGGTTCATGCCCAGATTCGCCTGGAAGAGCTGCAAAAACAGCTTGAAAACGAAACCGAGGCCAGCAGAACGCTGCTGGCAGACAGCGATGAAACGATTCGCTCATTGACCAGCCTCAATGCCCAACTAAAGGAGGAACTGGAACCGCTGCAAAACCGCAACGCCATTTTGATGAAACAAATGGAAATGGCAAAGACCAAGTTCTTCAAGCAAGAAGAGGATATGGCGCAGCTGCGCCGCCAATACGCGGAATTGGAAAGCGCCTGGACAGCGGCGCAGGACGAATTGGAAAGAATTCGGCAGCAGCCGACCAAACTATTCTCCTCAGAGCAGCTAGATGACCTGAAAGCACAATTGACGGCCGTCGCCGAAAAAGCAGACAGCTACCAGGAACAAATGTTGTGGCATCAGGCCAATCTGGAAACCAGCCAGGCCGCCTTAAAGAAAAGCCAACAACTGGCCGAACAGCAGGCGGCGCAATTGGCGCAGCAGCAGCAAGAATTGGAACGCCTGTGGCAGCAGATGCAAGACCAACGCGGCCAGGAGCAAGGCGAACTGCGCCTGACAAAAGAAAATCTACGCCAAAAACAGATGCAGTTGGAGGCAAGTGAAGCGGATTTACAGCATCACCTTCAGGAGACGGCCCATCAGGGGCAGCGTTTGGCCGAAATGCAATCTCTGTTAATCGAGCGCGAGCTGCAATGGCAGCAGGCGCAGCAAACGATTGCCAAACAGCAGCAGCTTATCAAACAGATGAAACAAGTTACTGTGGAAAAGATCAGCAGCCTGGAAGCGGCTTTGGCCCAGGCGCGCCGCGAGTGAAAGCCCTGGGGGGCAGGCGTTTCGCCTGCCGGGGCGGACGGGACGTCCGCGCTCCCATGTTCACAGGAGACAACACGTGACAAACATCGAATTGGCCGTCATCGGCGGCAGTGGTCTGTATAACATGCCAGACCTGACAAATGTGGAAGAAGTGGAGATTGATACTCCTTTTGGCAAACCTTCGGACAAGTTGATATTGGGCAGTTTATACGGCCGTCGCCTACTCTTCCTGCCACGCCACGGCCGTGGCCACATCCTGAACCCCAGCGAAGTGCCTTATCGCGCCAACATCTACGCCCTGAAAACATTGGGCGTGCGTTACGTGGTAGCCGTCAGCGCCTGTGGGTCGCTGCGCGAAGATTATGCCCCGGGCCACGTGGTTATCCCCGACCAGATTTACGACAACACCCGCAAGCGCGAGAGCAGCTTCTTTTTCGGTGGATTGGTGGCCCACATCAGCCTGGCACGGCCGTTTTCGCCCGAATTGAGCGCGGCGGTGGAGCAGGCCGTGCGGGCCTGCGGCGGCACCGTCCACAACGGCGGCGCGTTTGTCACCGTCGAAGGACCGCGCTTTAGCACGCGGGCCGAATCCAACGTTTATCGCCAATGGGGCATGGACATCATCGGCATGACCACCAGCCCGGAAGCCTTCCTGGCGGCCGAAGCGGAGATGGCCTACGCCTGCATGGCCCATATCACCGATTATGACGTGTGGCACGACAGTGAAGCGCCGGTAACAGTGGAACAGGTGATCCGCGTCCTGCGCCATAACACCGAGATAGCGCAGCAGGCTTTGCGCTATCTTGTCAGCCACATGGGCGAGTGGGTCGGCGAATTTGCGGCCCATTCCGGGCTGCGCGACGCGCTCATCACCGACCGCAGCCTGATTCCGGCGCAGACCAAAGCCACGTTGGCCCCGCTGATCGGCCGGTACCTGGACCAGACGGCAAGCTGACGGCCGTATGCAACTTTTTGCCCTGGAAGAAGCGCAAGAACAAAACGGCCGTCGTCAGGCTGTCCTGCTCCTGCTGGTTGCCGCCTTTGTCTGGCTCAACGCCCTGGCCCTCAGTCTGGCGCTGGATGGGCGGCTGCGCTGGCAGCATCTCTGGGCGCCGGGGGTGTGGCTGCTGTTAATGGGCGCAGCCCACTTCAGCCTGCACTACTTCAAACCCCGCCGCGACCCCTTCCTGCTGCCGCTCATTGCTCTGCTAACCGGCTGGGGGTTGGTGCTGATTGACCGGCTGGCGGTGAACTTTTTGGCGCGGCAGGTGATGTGGCTGGTTTTGGGCACGGCTGTCCTGCTGGCTGTGGCTATTTTGCCGCGCAATTTGCGCCTGCTGCGGCGCTATCGGTACACCTGGTTAACCGGCGGGCTGCTGCTGCTGGCCGCCACGCTGCTGTTTGGCGTCAACCCCTCGGGCTATGGCGCGGCGTTGTGGCTGCCCATCCCCTTCATTGGCCAGGTGTACTTCCAACCGTCGGAACTGCTGAAGCTGCTGTTGATCGTCTATTTAGCCAGCTATTTTGATGAACGCGAAGCGCTGTTGGCCGCCAGCCGCGAAAGAGGTTGGGCCGATATGTTATCTTATCTGGCGCCGCTGCTGCTGATGTGGGGTTTTTGCATTGTGCTGCTGGTGTGGCAGCGCGATTTGGGCGCGGCAACGCTGTTTTTTATTGTCTTTCTGGGGCTGTTGTATCTGGCGACGGGCGACGGCCGTTTTGTGCTGGCCGGCGGTGGGCTGCTGCTGCTGGCCGGGGTCTTCGCCTATTTCGCCTTCGACCTGGTGGCTTTGCGGGTGGAAGCATGGTGGAACCCCTGGCCCGACGCCGATAACCGCGCCTTCCAGATTGTGCAATCATTGTACGCCCTGGCCGCTGGCGGCATTTTAGGCCAGGGCGTAGGGCAGGGCTATCCGGTGTACATCCCGGTGGTCCATTCTGATTTTGTATTCGCGGCCATCGCCGAAGAATGGGGCCTTATCGGCAGCCTGAGCATTGTGCTGGTGTTTGTGCTGCTGGCCTACCGGGGGATGCGATTGGCGCTGTTGGCAAAACGGCCGTTCCGCCGCTATCTGGCCGCCGGTATCACCATCCTCATCAGCGCCCAGGCGTTTCTGATCATGGGCGGCGTCACCAAACTGCTGCCGCTCACCGGCGTTACTCTGCCGCTCATCAGTTATGGCGGCAGTTCGCTGCTGGTCAACAGTGCGATGATGGGCCTGCTGCTTTACATGTCCGGCGTTGATGAAAACTGACCCCTCTTCGACTCACATCCATTACCTGGTGCGCGCCATCTTGCTGGCGTTTACGGCCGTTGCCATCTCCCTGGCGTTTTGGAGCATTGCGCGGGCGCCGGCCATTTTGGCCCGCGCCGACAACCCGCGCCGTGTGGAAGCCGAACTGCGTATTCAGCGCGGCCGCATCTATGACCGCCACGACACGCTGCTGGCTGAATCGCAGCGCACCAACGGCTTTTTCACCCGCCTGTACGCCTTGCCAACGGCCGGCCCGGCGGTGGGTTATTACAGTTTTCGCTACGGCACGGCCGGCGTCGAAGAAGGTTACGACGCCTATTTACGCGGCGAAAGCAGCGACCCCTGGCAGGCGCAAAGCCGCGAGCTGCTGCATCAACCACAAATCGGCGGCGATCTGCGTCTGACGCTGGACGCCACCCTCCAGGCACAGGCCGACAGCCTGTTGGGCGACCAGACCGGGGCGCTGCTGCTGCTGCAATTAGGCGATGGCGGGAGTGACCCGGCCCAGATTTTGGCCCTTGCCAGCCACCCCGGCTACGACGCCAATGACCTGGACAAAGCGTTTGAAACGCTGGCAGCCGACAAGCAAGCGCCGCTGCTGAACCGGGCGACCCAGGGGCAGTACCAACCAGGGCTGGTCACGCAGCCGTTTATCCTGGCGGTGGCGCTGGAACAGGGGATTATTGATCTAAACGAGCCGGTGGCCCACACCAACCGGCCGGTGATGGTGAACGGGGTGGCGACTTACTGCGCCACGCCGCCGCCCGATCCATCCACCTGGGCCGATGTGCTGTACCATCGCTGCCCCGGCCCGATGTTGGACCTGGTAGAGCGGGTGGATCAGGCCGACGTGGCGGCGGCATTGAGCGCGTTTGGCCTGACAGAACGGCCGCAGCTGCCGTTGAATACCGAAACGGCCGTGTCCACGCCCATCAGCAGCACCACCCTGGCTTTAATCGGGCAAGACACGTTGGTGGTGACGCCGCTGCAAGTGGCCGTGGCCTGGGCAGGGCTGGCGGGCGACGGCCGTTTACCCGCCTTGCAGATTGTCAGCGACATACAGGATGAGAACGGAAATTGGCTGGCAGAACCGCCGGCAGAACCAACAAGAGAAACGGCCGTTCCCTCGGAAATTGCCCGCCGCCTGCGCCAGACGCTGCCCACTGGCCCGACCGGCGCGTCGTTCAGCGTGCTGGTCTTGTCCGGGCCAGATGGCAGCACCAATGCCTGGTATCTGGGTCTGGCCCCGGCCGCAAACCCGGCTTACGCCGTGGTTGTGGTCCTGGAAAACAGCAGCGACTTAACGGCCGTCGAGCAGATTGGGCAAGAGATGTTGACGGCCGTAGTCCAGGAGATGCTCCCATGACTTGCCTCTCATTTTCACATGGCTATATTTCTGGTATAGAATGAGGTAGTTATGATCGACAGTCAAACGAAATGGGCCAGCCGATTTACCTGATTCATCACCGACAAACGCGGCAATGACCAAATTTTTGACGGGAGCAGCCCACCTTGGCTAAAAAAAGCATCTTGGACGCGCATCTTTTTAACAGCTATCTCGAGGACGTGGATGATTGGATCTTTTCGTTGGATGAGAACGGCCGTTTTAGCAACGTCAACAAAAAAGTATGCCACGACATGGGTTTGGAGAAGTCTAGCATTATTGGCAAACAACCCATGGATTTTTTAGAAGTGGAAGACAAGGCGCGCATTGCCGCGACGTTGGATGAGATAAGCCACAACAAATCGGTGGATTTTGCCGAAGTGAAAGTCCCTGGGCCAGACGGCCGTCTCTTTTGGCTCGAAGTGCGCGGCCGCATTCTCAGCCGAAACAACCAGGTTTATGGCAGTATCCATATAGCCCGCGACATCACCGAACGAAAACAAGCAGCCATGACCCAACAAAAACTTAATCGAGAAATCACCCTTTTGTATGAAGCCAGCAAACGCCTGGGGCAGTCGCTTAATTTCCCTATGATTTATCAGGCCATTGATGAAGTGATTACGGCCGTTTATGACTGCTCTTTCTTGCTGTTGTACCGCCTTGACCCGACCAACAGGGAGCTAATTTGTGTTCATGCCCGGCAAAACGGACGGCCGTTAGACCATACCCCCGTGCCCCTCGCCATGCTGGGCAGTCAAGACGAAATGCGGCACGGCCAGTCCGTTTACCAGGAATTTGTGCAGTTGATTCGGGGAGAAACGGCCGTCGCCGCCGCCCTGCCCCTGCCAAACCTGTGGCCGCCAAATCCACAACCGCCCCAGGCGGCGCTGCTGCTGCCTCTAAAAGTTGGGGCCGAAATCAGCGGCTTTATCCAGGCGTATCTCAACCAGATTCCCGCCTTTACATCAGATGACGAACGCTTCTGGGAAGCCTTTGCCCAACAAGCAGCCATCGCTTTAGCCAACGCCCGCCTCCTGGCCCAACGCCAATACGAATTACAAGAACGGCAAAAGGCCGAAATGGACGCCCTTCAGCAGCGCGCCGCAGCGGAAACGCTGCGTCAGGCGGCGGCCATCCTAAACTCTTCCCTTTCTTTAGACGTTGTGCTGGCGCGTATCTTGGAACAACTGCGCGTCGCCATTCCCTATGACAGCGCCTCGGTGCAGCAAAAGGAAGGCGACCAACTGGTTATTCGCGCGGCCAAAGGGTTCTCTGACGACCATGCCTTGATCAATATGAACTTTCCGATTACAGCCAATTTGCCCAATGCGCACGCCTTTCGTACTCTGGCGCCGCTGGCCGTTGAGGATATTCGCATCAGCTACCCGGCCTTTGTGGCCCAAGCCAAAGGGTATCAGGCCAACGGTGTCATCTCCTGGTTGGGCGTGCCCCTGGTCGTGGATGAGACGGTTCTGGGCATGATTACGATTGACCGCAACGAGAAACGGCCGTTTTCCGCCGAAGAAATCGCTCTGGTCGCTGCCTTTGCCGACCACGCCTCCATCGCGCTGCGCAACGCCCACCTGTACCATGAAATGGAAGGTTACACCGCCCGGCTGGAGCAGGCCGTCGCCAACCGCACGTCTGAATTGCAGCGCACCACCGACGAGGTACAGGCCATTCTCAACAACAGCCCGGACGCCATCTTGCTGCTCAGTACCGACTATACCATCGAGCGTGTCAATCGGGCCTTTGAAACCTTGTTCAACTATCGCTCTGAAGAAGTCTTGGGTAGGCAGCCCTTCTCCCTGGCGGCGGATGCGGCGGCGGCCCCGTTCAGAGACATCTGCCAAAAGACCCTGGAAACCGGCCAACCACAGCGCCTGGAGATCATCGCCCGGCGCAAAGATGGCCGCCAGGTTGAAGTAACCGCCGCCCTGGCGCCCGTTTTTGAGCATACAAAGATCACGGCCGTTGTATGCAGTCTGCACGACATTAGCGCCTACAAAGAAATCGAACGCCTGAAAGATGATTTTGTCTCCAATGTCTCACACGAACTACGCACGCCCATCGCCAACCTGAAATTGCACCACGACCTCATCAAACTCAACCCTGTCAAACAAGATATTTATCTGGAGCGTCAGGAACGGGAGATTGAGCGGCTGAACATCATCATCGAATCCCTGCTGCGCCTGTCGCGTCTGGACCAGGGGCGGGTGGAAGTCAATTTAACGGCCGTCAACCTCATGGACCTGGCTCAAGATTACGTGCAAGACCGGCTGTCTCAGGCCGAAAGCCTCGGCTTAACGCTGCGGTGGATTGGCGACACCCAGATACCGACGGCCAAAGCGGACGGCCGTCTCTTGGGTCAGGTCATAGGAATCCTGCTCACCAACGCCCTCAACTACACACCCGCCGGTGGGCAAATCACGCTGCGCGGCCATACACGCCAACAGGCCCATCGGTCGTGGGTGGGTCTAAGCATTCAGGACACCGGCCCTGGTATTCCGTCGGAAGAGCAAACGCTCGTTTTCAGCCGCTTTTTCCGCGGCCAGGTCGGCCGCGCTTCCGGCGCGCCCGGAACCGGCCTGGGATTGGCGATTGCCAAAGAAATCATCACCCTCCAGCAGGGGGAAATCGAGTTGCTCCCTTCCGTCGCCGGGCAGGGAAGCACATTTATCATCTGGCTGCCGGTGATGGCGCTGTAGGGACGTACCCTCATCGCCACCCTCCGGCGCGGGGACAAGCCCCACCCCTCTATCTCTTCTCAAGGAGTTAAACCACATGAAAATCGGCGTCGTCTTTCCGCAACTAGAGTTTGGCAGCGATCCGAGTGCTATCCGCGAGTATGCCCAGATGGCCGAAGCGCTGGGCTATAACCACGTCCTGGCTTACGACCACATCCTGGGCGCAAATCCAGATCGGCCCGGCGGCTGGCAGGGACCCTACACCTACCAAAACAGCTTCCATGAGCCATTTTTGCTGTTCAGCTACATGGCTGCCCTCACCAATCACCTGGAATTTGTCACCGGCATCCTCATTTTGCCGCAGCGAGAAACGGTGTTGGTGGCTAAACAGGCGGCGGAACTGGATGTGCTGAGCAACGGCCGTTTCCGTTTGGGCATTGGCAATGGCTGGAACAAGGTCGAATTCACCGCCATGAACCAAGACTTCCACACACGCGGGGGGCGCATAGAAGAGCAAGTAGATGTACTGCGCCGTCTGTGGACCCAAGAACTGGTCACATACAAAGGACGCTGGCACGACATCCCCGACGCCGGCATCAATCCCCTGCCGGTGCAGCGCCCCATCCCTCTCTGGTTTGGCGGCCACGCCGATGCCGTGTTAGAGCGCATCGCCCGTTTAGGCGATGGCTGGTTCCCCAACTACCGCACGGCCGCAGACGCCCGGTCGGCGCTGGATACATTGGCCGGCTACCTGCAAGCCAACGGCCGTGCCCCATCCTCCCTCGGCATTGAAGCCCGCCTGTCCTACGGCAACGGCCGTGCCGACCTATGGCAGCCCATCATCGCCGATTGGCAGGCCGCCGGCGCCACCCACCTGAGCCTCAATACCATGTCCCTGGGATTCGACACCCCGCAGAAACACCTGGCGGCGATGACAGAGTTTGCGAGGGCTGTGTCTGACAGGCTGGCAAGGTGACGGTCTGACAAGGTGGCAAAGTCGCACATTATGTTCGTTGGCAGCGACCGGACACCGAACACTAACAACCAAAGAGGAACCATGAAACGCGAACTATTTAACGGCGAACACACGATGTTTCGGCAGGCGGTGCGGCAGTTTATCGCCCAGGAAGTAACACCCTACCACGCCGATTGGGAAACCGCCGGACAGGTCCCCCGCGACATCTGGCGCAAGGCTGGCGACGCTGGTTTTCTGTGCATGGCCGTGCCGGAAGCCTACGGTGGTCTTAGCGAACCAGACTTCCGCTACAACCTGATCCTGACCGAAGAGTTCATGGCCGCGCTGGCAACCGGACCCGGTTTTTCGCTGCAAACCGACGTTGTTGCGCCCTACTTGTTGAATTATGCCAACGAGGAACAAAAACAGCGCTGGCTGCCGGGCATGGTGCGCGGCGAAACCATCACCGCCATCGCCATGACTGAACCCAACGCCGGCAGTGACCTGGCCGGCATTCAGACAACGGCCGTGCCCCACGGCGACCATTACCTGCTCAACGGCCAAAAAACCTTCATCACCAACGGCATCCTCAACGATCTGGTCATCGTCGCCGCCAAGACAGACCCTACCAGCCGCCACGCCGGCCTGACACTGCTGGTTGTGGAACGCGACATGGCCGGCTATACCCGCGGCCGCAACCTGGACAAAATGGGCTGGCACGCGCAAGACACGGCCGAGCTGTTTTTCCAGGACGTGCGCGTACCGGTGACCAATCGGCTGGGTGAAGAGGGCGCGGGCTTCATCTACCTGGTGCAAAATTTGCCCCAGGAACGGCTCTCTATTGCGGCGGCGGCCGTCGCCCAGGCCCAGGCCGCCCTGGACCTGACCGCCCGCTACTGCCAGGAACGCACCGCCTTTGGCCGGCCCATCGGCAAGTTCCAAAACAGCCGCTTCAAGCTGGCGGAGATGAAGACGGAGTTGGAGATTGCCTGGGTGTTTTTGGACCGCTGTGTGCTGGCCCACAATGCTGGGGAGCTAACGGCCGTAGACGCCGCCATGGCCAAATGGTGGACCACCGAGCTAAACAAACGGGTTATTGACCAATGTTTGCAGTTACACGGGGGCTATGGCTATATGAAAGAGTACCCCATCGCCTGGCTCTACACCGAAATGCGCTGGCAAACCATCGGCGGCGGTTCCACCGAAATCATGAAAGATTTGATCGGCCGGGCTATGGGTTTTTAGCTGCACAGCCAGCCAGAAAAGTCTTTTGCTGCGATTGTAGAACGATTTTCCAACTCGCCCAGAGAACGATTTGGAAAATCGTTCTACAAATTCATCCCTCTGTTTTCTGTTCTTCTCGCTTGCGCTGCACACTGGGAACAATCGCTGCCACCGCGACGAGAATAATAAAAATCCCCATCACAAATAAACCCAACGGATCCATAGCTTATCTCCTTGCGACCTGGGCATTCAGCCCCTCTGGCCCATTGTCCTGACGAGGGGCCAGAGCGGTGAATGCTCGCCTTGTAAAGTGAATGTGTCTGAACCCTATTTTAACCACTTCCAGCACAGGTCACAAAAAGGTGGGCGCGCAGCGGCCGTCGTGAACATCCCATGAAATCACCCCAACAGAACCCGTAAATCAACCGATGGTGACATTTTTGTCACCTTTTCGCCTTTTCAAGTATAAAATACACCCTTTGTAAAATCGCCCAACAAGGAGGGCTGACTTTGAAAGTAACGGTTATTGGCGGCGGCTCGACGTATACGCCGGAGTTGGTGAATGGGTTTCTGGATCGCGTGGCGCAGTTCCCACTAACAGAACTGTGCCTGATGGACATTGACGCGCACCGTCTGGAAATTGTGGGCGGCTTCGCCCAACGGATGGCAGCGGCAAAAGGCGCGCCCTTCACCGTAATCCTCTCGACCAACCAGCGAGAGGCGGTGAAGGATGCAACCTATGTGACGACCCAACTGCGCGTGGGGCAAATGGAAGCGCGCCGTGAAGATGAATATCTCGGCCGGCGACACGGGCTGATCGGCCAGGAGACGACCGGCATTGGCGGCATGGCGAAGGCGCTGCGCACCATCCCTGTTATCCTGGACATTGCCCGCGACATGCAGGCGGTGGCGCAGCCGGGGGCGATGCTGGTGAACTTCACCAACCCGGCCGGGCTGGTGACCCAGGCCCTCAGCCAATACGCGCCGCAGACGCCCAGCGTCGGCGTCTGCAACGTGCCGATCACGGCGAAGATGATGATTCTGAGCCACCTGGAAAAGGCGATGGGGCGCTCTTTGGACCCAAACCAGGCGGAGCTAAAGACGTTAGGGCTGAACCATCTTTCCTGGCATCATGGCTTTACCCTGGAAGGTGAAGATGTCTGGCCGCAGGTGTTGCAGCAGCTTCAGACGGCGCTGCGCGGTGAGGCAGAGCCGGAATGGCCGCCGCGCCTGATCGAATCGCTGGGCATGATCCCCAATTACTACTTGCACTACTTTTACGGCACGGCGAACAAGCTCAAGGAGCAGGCCAACTGGCCGCCTTCGCGGGCGGAAGAAGTGATGGAGGTAGAGAAGGGGCTGCTGGCGCAGTACGCTGATCCGGATTTGCAGGCGCCGCCGGCCGACCTGATGAAACGAGGCGGCGCGTGGTATTCCACGGTGGCGACGCAGCTCTTGAACGCCCACTACAACGACCTGGGCGAAACGCATGTGGTGAATCTGGCGCATGGCGGGGTGGTGGCCGGTTGGCCGGCCGATTGGGTGTTAGAAATGCCAGCCGTCGTCAGACGCAGCAGGATCACGCCTCTGCCGGCCCAACCACTGCCGCCGGCGCAGTTTGGCCTGCTGGCGCAGGTGAAGGCGTATGAACTGCTGACGGTGGAAGCGGCCGTTTCCGGCAGCCGGGAAGCCGCTTACCAGGCCATCCTGGCCCACCCTCTGGGACCGACGGCCGACCGCGTGCAGGCCGTATTGGACGATATGTTGGAGACCCACCGGGCATATTTGCCACAGTTTTGGGCCTAAGCGACAACGAAACTAACGGCCGTAAACCGAAGGCCGTATCCCGTTTTTCGTTGGCAGTTGCCAGAGGCAGCGCCCTTCGGATTACGGATTACCGAACAAATACAGTAGAAATTGGGAACTGCTATGCGCTACTATTTGGGGGCTGACCTGGGCAGTACAAAAACCCACATCGCCATCGCCGACGAGGCGGGGCAGGTGGTAGGGTTTGGCCGGGGCGGAGCCGCCAACCCGCAAGGGGTTGGTTATGATGGCATGTTGCACGCCCTCCAGCAGGCTTTGCAGGAAGCGTTGGGGCAGGCGAGCATCCCGGAAACGGCCGTTTCCGGCGCAGGTTTTGGCATAGCCGGCTACGATTGGCCGTCGGCTAAACCGGCGATGACGGCCGTTATTGCCAAACTCGGCCTCGACTGTCCCATCGGCCTGGTCAACGACGCCAGTCTGGCCCTCTTCGCCGGGGCGGAAAACAGCACCGGCGTCAGTCTGGTTGCCGGCACAGGCTGCAACTGCCGCGGCTGGGACCAGCAACGGCAGCGCGAAGGGCGCGTGACTGGCTTCGGCTACTGGATGGGCGAATTTGCCGGAGCATCGGAACTGGTGTGGCGGGCGATGCAGTTGGTGGCTTTTGAGTGGACGCAGCGCGGCCCGGCGACAGCCCTGTCCCCCATCTTCATCGAATATGCCGGGGCCGACGATCTGACCGATTTGCTGGAAGGGTATACCAACGGCCGTTACCCCATAGAAGCCCAGGCTGCTCCCCTCATCTTCAAGGCTGCCCGCCAGGGAGATCAGGTAGCCACCGACCTGATCCGTTGGGCCGGCGTGGAATTGGGCGAGATGGCTAAGGCGGTCATTCGCCAGTTGGAATTTGCAGAACGCGCGTTTGATGTGGTGCTGGTCGGCAGCATGTTTGCAGGTGGCCCAATGCTTATTGAACCGATGTGGCAGACCATCACCCAATTTGCGCCCCAGGCCCGGCTGGTGCGTCTGGCCGCGCCGCCGGTGTTGGGCGGCATCATACTAGGCATGAACCAGGGCGGGTTGGCCGTCACACCGGCCGTCCGCCGGCGATTGTCGGTAATCCGTATTCCGTAGGGCGCTGACTTTGGCAAATGTCAGCTGAATATGGAATACGGGATACGGAATACGACCATTAGACTATTTTAATTCAATGACTACGCGACAAAAGGAATCTGCCATGCAATACGGACATTTCGACGACCACGCCAAAGAATACGTCATCACCCGGCCGGACACGCCACAATCGTGGAGCAATTATCTCGGCTCAACCGAATATGGGGCTATTATCACCAACAATGCCGGCGGTTATGGCTTCTACAAATCGGGCGCGCACGGCCGTTTCCTGCGCCTGCGTTTCAACAGCGTACCAATGGATCAGCCCGGCCGTTATTTCTACCTGCGCGACAACGACAGCGGCGACTACTGGTCAGCCTCCTGGCAACCTGTCGGCAAACCCCTGGACCAATACGCCTCCACCTGCCGCCACGGCACGGCTTACACCACCATCACCGCCCAATACAACGGCATCAGCAGCGAAGCCACCTACTTCGTGCCTCTGGGCCAGACCTTTGAATATTGGCGGCTCAAACTCACCAACAACAGCGGCCGGCCGCGCCGTCTGGGCGTCTTCTCCTACTGTGAATTTACCAACCAGTGGAACACCGAACAAGATCAGGTGAACCTGCAATATTCGCTCTTCATCGTCAAAGGGGAACTGGCCGATGGACTGCTGCGCATTGCCATCCACGATAACCTTACGCCAGAACCGGGCAGCGCCCAGGCCGATGACGACGTGATGCACACCTGGATGGGGCTGATTGGCGCATCTCTGGACGGCTACGATACCAGCCGCGAAGCGTTCCTCGGTCCCTATCGCGGCTACCACAACCCGCTGGCCGTCGAGCAGGGGTGCTGTGCCAACAGCCACGCCTATGGCGACAACGCCTGCGGCGTGCTGCACAGCAATCTCACCCTTCAGCCCGGCGAAAGCGGCGAACTGCTGGTCATGCTGGGCATCGGCGATGCACGCACGGCCGGCCAGGGCGCTGTGGCCGAATTTGGTTCACTGGAACGCGCCACTCTGGAGCTGCAAAAGCTCAAAGAGAGTTGGCACGCCAAACTGGGCAGCCTGACGGTACAAACGCCCGACGAAGCGCTCAACCACACCATCAACGTCTGGGGCCTCTACAACTGCCTGATCACCTTTGCCTGGTCGCGGGCGGCCAGCCTGGTTTACAACGGCGAACGAGACGGTCTGGGCTTCCGTGACTCGGTGCAGGACATTTTAGGCGTGGCGGCGGCCATTCCCGACGAGGCCCAGGCGCGGCTGGAACTGCTGCTCACCGGCCAGCTTGCCAACGGCGGGGCCATCCCCATCATCAAACCCTTCGCGCATCGCCCCGGTCATGAAACGCCGCCCAACCCGGAAGAATATCGCTCCGATGACTGCCTCTGGTTCTTCAATGCCGTGCCTGCCTTCGTCGCCGAAACAGGCGATTTCGACTTTTACCGCAAAGTGCTGCCCTACGCCGACGAAGGCGAAGACAGCGTCTTCGGCCATTTGCGCCGCGCCCTCGAATTTAATCTGGCGCGTACCGGCCGCAACCACCTGCCCTGCGGCCTTTCCGCCGATTGGAACGACTGCCTGCGCCTGGGCTACTTTGGCGAAAGCCTGTTTGTCGCCTTCCAACTGCGTTTGGGCCTGACCGTGTACGCCGAAATTGCCGGGCGACTGGAACGACCGGACGAAGCCGCCTGGGCTTTAGGCCAGCGGGCGCAGTTGGACCAGGCTATTCAGTCGGCCACCTGGGATGGCGATTGGTTTATCTGGGCCATTACCGAAGATGGTACGGTTTACGGCACGAAGCAGTATGAAGAAGGCCAGGTTTACTTGAATACCCAGGTCTGGGCGGTCATCAGCGGCGCGGCCTCGCCAGAGCAAGCAGAGCGCTGTATGCAGACGGTTTACGATAAGCTGGCCACGCCCTATGGCCTGATGTTGTGCGCCCCGCCACTGGTTAAGACTTCTATTGACGTGATGCGGGCGGTGGTTTTTAATCCCGGCATCAAGGAAAACGCGGGTATTTTTAACCACACCCAGGGCTGGGGGGTGATGGCCGAATGTCTGTTGGGGCACGGGGACCGCGCCTACGAATATTATCGGGCAGCGATGCCCGCCGCTTACAACGGCCGTGCCGAAATTCGCCAGATGGAACCTTATGTACAGGGACAAACAACCTACTCAATCTATTCACCCCGCCCCGGCCATACGCGCACTGCCTGGCTGACAGGCGCGGCCGCCTGGGCTTACTACAGCGCCACACAGTACATCTTGGGGCTGCGGCCCGAGGTGGATGGCCTGCGGATTGACCCCTGCATCCCGGAAGAATGGCCCGGTTTCAGCGCCACGCGCCGTTTCCGGGGCAAGACGGTTGAGATTGAAGTGCAAAACCCACAAGGCGTTTGCCGCGGCGTTCGCTGGCTGACGCTGAACGGGGAACGATTGGCAGGCAATCTGGTCCCGGCAGAGCGGCTGGCAGCCTACAATCGCGTCGAAGTGGTGCTGGGAGCTTAACCCTCACACGGCCGCAAAGGTCGTCAGTGTGATTGTCTGGCTGGCGAGCGCTTCTTGGACGGCCGTATCCGTCAGAGCGGCCAACTCCTGTTGCCGCTGCCGTGCATAGGCGCTGCTGGCTTCCAGTTCAGGGTCGCTGTAGCCGGGATGGCACATCAATTCATAAATACCTGCGGCTGGCAGGCTGCGCAAGATGCGCAGCAGCTCTGCCTGCGTCGCCAGGTCGCCGTAAAAAGTAGCATAAAAGGCGTCGGGGCAGCGCGGCGCAAATTCGGCCAGCAGCCGGGGAGCATACACCCCGGCGATGGCTTGCACCGCTGGCGGCATTCCGGCCATCGCCACCTGGTCCCCCTGCGCCATCACCTGGCGAATGGCGCAGCCATATTCTTGCGCCAGTTCCAGCATGGCCCGGAACAACCCTTCGCTGAAGTAGGAAGAATGGTGGTGAGAATCCAGATGGGTCGGTTTACGCCCTGTCACCTGGATGAAGCGCTCGATCTGCGCCCGCCATTCGGCCTGCGCTTCGGCCGGGTCCACCTCTGCCAGCCGCGCCGTGAGTTGGGCCAGTGTGTGGAATGCGCCATCGCTGGTAGTAAGGCTGGGGAGTTGGCTGGCGGGCAGCAACGGCCGTCCGGCCGTCAATACCAGATGCACCCCCAACCCCAGGTCCGGCGTTTCTTGCAGCGCCAGGGCCAGGTCAGCCACCACGTTGTCGAAATTCATCATGCAGGTGGTGGAGCTGACGATGCCGCGCCGGTGGGCATCGCGGATGCCATGAGAAATGTTGGGGGAACGGCCGTAATCATCCGCATTCACGATCAATTTTGCCCTCATGCTGCTAACCCTCCAAAACGTTAACCCTCATGATCTGCCCACAAATTTTGCAGGGTGAAATGATACCACACCTCCCACCTATCTTCCGATCTGATGATGGGCGCAGCCGAACCATCGCGCTACAACTTCATAGTTTGAAGATCTATCATTTTGCCAGACTGCATCTCTTTACAAGGCTCGAAAATTATATTAAAATCTTTACTAAATATTCTAAAAGAGGATCGAACTGTGAGCAGCAAAGTCACCATCAACACCATTGCCGAAGCGTGCCAGGTGTCGCCGAGCACCGTCTCGTTGGTCCTCAACGGCAAGCCTGGTGTTTCCACCGAGACCCGCACCCGCGTGCTGGAAGCGGCCCGCACCCTGGGCTACCTACCCTCCCTCTCGCCCACGCCCGCCAGGAATCGTCAGTTAACGGCCGTTGGCCTGGTTGTCAAAAGCGAACCCGGTCTGCTGCCGACGGCCAACCCCTTCTATTCACAAATCATCACCGGGGTAGACGATGCCTGCCGCGACATGGGCATCAATCTGTTGTTCGCCATGCTGCCGGTGGACGAAAACAACCTGCCGCCGCGCCTGCCGCCGCTGATGGAAAACAGCAATTTGGATGGCCTGCTGATGGTGGGCGCATTTGTAGACCAGACCATGCACGCCTTTTTAGGCCAACGTAACCTGCCCATCGTCTTGGTGGATGGCTACTCCGATACAGAGCGTTTCGACATGGTGGTCAGCGACAACTTCCGCGCTGCTTATCAGGCCGTAGAATATCTGATTGCCGGCGGTCACCGGCATATTGGACTGGTGGGCAGTGAACCGGGATGCTACCCCAGTCTGCTGGAGCGGCGCAATGGCTACCTGCGCGCCCTCAAAGAGCAAAACAGCCCCCACACCTACCTGGCCGATTTTAATGTCAACCGCTCGCAGGGGGAGGCGGAGACGCTTCGTCTGCTGCAAGAAAATCCACAAATCAGCGCGCTGTTTTGTGTCAATGACAACGTGGCCCTGGGTGCGCTGCGGGCGGCAAGGCAGATCGGGCGGCGCGTGCCGCAAGACCTCTCCATCGTGGGCTACGATGACACGTATCTGGCGACCAGCATTTCGCCGACGCTGACAACCATGCGGGTGGACACGCTGGCAATGGGGCGCGCGGCCGTGCATCTGCTGGCGCTGCGGCTGGCAAAGCCAGACGCGGCGCGGACAACAGTGATCATTCATCCGGAATTGGTGGAGCGGGAATCAGCTTCACCACTGAACGGAATTTAAGACAAGAAGACAAAGAAACAAAGAGATAAAGGAGCAATTATGACCACTCAACCATTCAGCCACATCCCCAACATACCGTGGGAGGAACGGCCGTCCACCACCAGCGACGTCATCTGGCGCTTCAGCCGCAATCCGATTATCCCCCGCGACCTGATCCCGTCGTCCAATTCCATCTTCAACAGCGCCGCCGTACCTTTCAACGGCAAATTCGCCGGCGTTTTCCGCTGCGACAACAAAAAGCGGGAGATGAACCTGCACCGCGGCTTCAGCGACGATGGCTTTACCTGGCGGCTGGACAACGATCCGATTGATTGGCAGTGCGCCGACGAGGAAATCGGCCGTTACCAATACCGCTACGATCCCCGCGTAGTCTGGATCGAAGACCGCTACTGGGTGACGTGGTGCAACGGCTACCACGGCCCGACCATCGGTGTGGGCTACACCTTCGACTTTGAAACCTTCCACTTTTTAGAAAATGCCCTGCTGCCCTTCAATCGCAACGGCGTCCTCTTCCCCCGGCGGATCAACGGCAAATACGTCATGCTCAACCGGCCGTCGGACAACGGCCATACCCCCTTCGGCGACATCTACCTCAGCCAGAGCAAGGACATGGTCTATTGGGGCGAGCATCGTTATGTGATGGGGACCAGGGGCGGCTGGGAAAGCACCAAAATCGGCGCCGGCCCCATCCCCATCGAAACGCCGGAAGGCTGGCTGTTGATCTACCACGGCGTCCTCACTTCTTGCAACGGGTTTGTCTACGCCTTTGGCGCGGCGCTGTTGGATTTAGACCAGCCGTGGAAGGTGATTTATCGCGGCGCGCCCTATTTGCTGGCCCCGCAAACGTTGTACGAATGTGTCGGCGACGTGCCCAACGTCGCTTTCCCCTGCGCCGCGCTCTACGACCAGCCCACCGGCCGTATCGCCATCTACTACGGTGGCGCAGACACGGTGACAGCCCTGGCCTTCTGCCAGTTGGATGAGCTGCTGGGTTGGCTAAGGGAGAATGGCGCGGAGTAACGGCCGTTAACCAGCCAGACCCGAAGGGTGTTCAATACCCTTCGGGTTTCCCCCCCAGCAGCCCGCGCACGGATTCAATCACCTCATTCAGCGACATCTCTTGCCTGGCAAGCTGCGCCGCGGCAAAAGCGGCGGGGCCAAGCTGGGTAGCTAAATCGGCCAAAAACAGCCTGGCCCTCTCCCGCGTTTCCCACCAGGCAGCCAGATGGAACTGCACAAAAGCAGCCAGCGCCACCGCCCCGGCCAGGTCGCCCTCGGCCGCCAACAGGTTCGCCACGCCATAGAGGGCCATCAGCGTCACCCCCTTGTCGCCCAAAACCATCACATAATGCACCGCCGCCTGATAACAACGGCGGGCGGCGGCAAACTCGCCTTGAGCGATTTGCGCCAGACCATAGTGGGTATAAATGTACCCCTGCCCCCACGGATGATAGGTATCGTGCATCGCTTCGAGGGCCTGATCATAATGGGCGCAAGCCGCCGCCCAATCCTGCCCCATCAAGGCCAAATCGCCCAGGCCGCGATGGTAATACACCAACCCCAGGCTGATTCTATGCTGCCGGAAGCCGACAAAACTTTGTTCGTACAGGTCACGGGCGAAATCGAGTTGGCCTTGCAGACGGCGCAGTTCGCCCCATTCCCAGCAGCCCCAGGCCAGGCCCTTTTCATCCTGAATCTGGGTAAAGGTCAACTGGCTAACGCTGCGCCAATGCTCTGCCAGGGCAAAGTCGCCCAACCGGCCAGCGGCGATGCTTTGCCAGGATTGGGTGTGGGCCACCGCTTGCCTATCGCCCACCTGGATAAAAAGCGTTTTGGCTGATTCAAACCAATCAATCGCCTCGCGGAACTGTCCGTTGGACATGCTGATGTCCGCCATGTCGTAGCGCACATGGGCCGCGCCCCGGCTGACGTTAAGTTGGAGGAAAATTGCCTGGCACTCTTCCAGCAAGCGGAACGCTTTTTCATAGTGGCGATTGATCGCTTCGATGCGGGCCAATGTTTGCAAATTACGCGCCAGCAAGGAAGCAGAACCCAGGCTCCGGGTGACAGCGATGGCTTCGGTAAGGCATTGTCGCGCTTCGTCGGGATCAAACGTGGCGAGTGTGCCGCCGAGCATATCTAAGAAGAGGGCGATAGTGAATAGGTCGCCGCCTTCCCGGCTCAGGCTAAGGCCATGCCGGAAGTATTGCAGCCCCTCGTTAATGTCCACGTACCAGGTGTAGGCCAGGGCGAGCAGAGCGTAGAGAAAGCCAAAGTCACGCTCCAGCCCTTCTTGGACCACAAGCTGCATGGCGCGGCGGGCTATCTCCCTCGCCTCGTAGCCGCTGATTTCATCTATGAGGCTCCAGGCGCGAGCGGACAATAAAGCGGCAAGGGTGCGGCGGGCAAGTGGTGAGTTGTTGGTGGCAACGGCCGTTTCCACCGCCGCCAGCCCATCACGCATCAACGAACCGAGGCTGCTGTAGAGGGAGCGGCTCAGGTAAAAAAGTAACAGCCCATCAAGCGCATTCAAGACACGCATGTACTCTCCCTGCTGCGCTGCCCAGAGCCAGGCCGCCCGGCAGTTCTCCTCATCCGGCTCCAGTTGGGCGATGGCCGCCTGCTGCCCTGCCCCTTTGATTTGTTCGCCTTGCCTTTGCAGCAGTTCAGTGAAATAAGCGCTAAACCGATCGGCGGTTTGGGCGGCCAGGTCGGGCTGGGCGATGAGCCGCTCGTGGGCATATTGGCGCAAAAGTTCTTGGATTTGGTAACGGCCGTTCTCCCCCCGCCACAACAGCGACTTTGTCACCAACCCCATCAGGTCACGCAGAGAAGCGCCGGCGACCGCCTGGGCCGCCTCCCGGCTAAAGCCGCCGGAAAAGATGGAAAGCTGGGCGAAGGTAAGCCGCTCCGCCTCGCTGAGCAAATCCCACGTGTAGTTAAAAACGGAGCGCAGACTGCGCTGCCGCTGGGGCACGTCGTACTGCTCTGTCTCCAAAAAGTCCAGGCTGCGGGCAATCTCATCGGCAATTTCGGCCGGCGAGAGCAGCGCCAGCCAACCGGCGGCCAGTTCAATGCCCAACGGCAGCCCGTCTACCAAAGAGCAGATGCGGGCGACATCCAGCCAATTGTCTGGCGACAGACGGAAATCAGGCGCTGCGCGTCGGGCGCTCTGGGCGAAAAGTTGAACAGCGCTGTAACTCTCGGCGTCGGTGGGTTGGCGCCAGGCAGCGGCCGTTTCCCGGTCCGGTGCGCGCATCCCCGGCACAGGATACAACTGCTCCCCCTGCACGTTCAGCCGCAGGCGGGAAGTGGTCAACACTTTCAGGCGCGGCGCGGCGGCGACCATGTCGGCCACCAACAGCGCGCCATTCTGTTCCAGCAAATGTTCGTAATTGTCCAGCACCAGCAGCATTTGCTTAAAACGCAGAAAGTCCAAGAGCTGCTGGCGCAGCGGCTGCTCCTCGCCACGCGCCGCAAACTGCACCGCCGAGGCGATGGCGGCCGGGATGTATTCCGGGGTAGAAAGCGGGGCCAACGGCACAAAATAGACGCCATCGGCAAAGCGCTCTGGTTCTATCTGGAGATAACCGGCGGCCAACTGCAGCGCCAGGCGGCTCTTGCCGCAGCCACCCGGCCCCAGCAAGGTTAACAGGCGGCTGGATGGATCGGCAAAGAGGCGGCGAACTTCGGCCATCTCCTGCGTCCGGCCGACAAAGGGGGTGGGTTGGGCGGGCAGATTGTGGCAAACGGCCGTTTTTTGCGGCGGCGTCATAACCGGCGGGGGCGGCGGGGCGGTCAGTTCGCCCGTCCGGATTGCCTCATAAAGGGCGACGGTCTCTGGCGTGGGTGCGGCGCCCAACTCCTCAGCCAGGATGGCCGCGCACTGTTCATATTGGCGCAAAGCCGCGCCGCGCTGCCCCATCCCGGCATAGAGCCGCATTACCTGCCGGTGAGCCGCTTCATCCAGTGGATCCAAAGCGAGCCAACGGCGGGCGTAGGCAACGGCCGTTTCCCCTTCCCCCCTTTCCCCATGATAAATCGCCACTGTTTGCAGCACTTTGCCAACTTGTTGGCGCAGCGCTTCGGCCATTTCGTACTGCCAGGCATCGAACTCTGGCGCGTCGCGCAGGGTAAAGCCGGCCAGGAAATCGCCAACGTACAGGCTGGCGGCTTCGGCCAGCGCAGCAACCTCACCGCTGGCTGCCAGGCGGCGAAATTCGGCCACATCTAGCCAGACGCCCTCTTGCGTGGCGAAGGTGATTTGTTCCCGGTCCGCTGCCAGATAGCCGGGGCCAAGCATCTGGTTGATTTCCCACAGGGTGCGGCGTAAATAGGCCAGGGCGCTGGCCTGGTCCGATTCGGGCCAGAAGCGAGCGGCGAGCGCTTCGCGGCTGTGGGGAACGGCCGTTAATGCCAGATAGGCAAGCAGCGCCACCGCCTTGCATCGGTCTGTTGCCACCGGCGCGCCATTCTGTTCAATGCGCGGCGCGCCCAAAAAATGAAACCTTAATTGCGCCAATGTCGCTTTCCCAACAGGCCAGGACACGTAGCCGTAGTCCGTAAGCCGTAAGCCGTAGTCCGTACTTCGAGAGGGATTATAGCAAATGAAGGCGTTGACGCGGAAAACTCCGCGCCGCCAGGGTGAAAAACGCTGAACCGAAACGTTTTCCGAAACGAGGCGCGCAACGCATGGGAAACGGCCGTTGGCTAAACTGTAGACATAGCGAAACAAAGGAGCGCATGACACAATGTACAGCAATCTACAACTAACACACGAAGCATACCAACAGGCGATGGGCGCGCAAACGGCCAACATCAACGCCATGCGCGACCGGTTGATTCGCACCTTCTGGCGGCTGCGGGCAGCAAGCCAGCGGCAGCGCTTCTGGGAACGGCTGACTGGCCGACCGAGCCTGCTGCTGGACCTGAATGAAGAGAAGGCGAAAACGGCCGTGACCACGCGCCATCACGAAGGGATTCAGACCATCTCCCTGAACCGCATCGTTGGCAGCGAAGGACGCCAAAACGACTTCGACGCCAACTTTCGGCCCCGGCAGGCAAACGGCCGTGACCGGTGGGTCAGTGTGGCGCTAATGCGGGCATTGGGCAAGAGCCTGCCGCCCGTCTCCCTGGTACTCCTGGGCGACGCCTACTTCGTCCGCGACGGCCACCACCGCATTTCAGTAGCGCGCGCTCGTGGCGAACTAGACATCGAGGCAGAGGTTATTCGCTGGCAAACAGCATGAATTTTCTAAGACACAGGCACAACGTTTGTCGGGAAGATAAATCGAGTAGCGGTGTTGGGAAAATCTTGTTCCAGCCAGGCAAAAGCTGCGGCAGGACGCAGGCCATAGGTAGGATTGGCCGCGTCCTCCGCGCTGGCGCTCATGTCCATGCCATATTTTTGCCCATACAGTTCATAGATAAGGCGCAGCAGCGCGGGGTCAGTGACCGGGCTAACATCACCTTCCAAAATAACAACATCGTCGCCGCTTTCCAGGTGCAGGCTGATGGCCGGATTATGCGCCAGATTGCGCCCCTTGACGCTGCTATGCCCCGTGCCAAAATAGAATGTTTCATTCAGCCACAATCCCCAAACCGGCGCGGCGTGAGGACGGCCGTCTGGCCGGGTGGTGCAGACCCAATAATTGCGCGCCAGCGCCATTTTCTGGCTGACATCTTGCCAGGACACCAGGCCGTCTTGCGATTCTGCCAGACCATAACCAGGCATGTGCGGGCGCGATACAGTTGGCACAGGTGGAATCTCCAGGGGCAAATCGTTCATAGATACCTCCTTGTCAGTGTTCAGTGTTCAGTGTTCGGTGTGTGTTCGCCAGAGGTAACGCCGTCTGAATAACTGGTTACTGAATACTGAACACTGATTGTATCGCGTGAATCCTGACATCTTTTGTCAGGATCAGGTCAGTTCGGCGACAATGGCCGTTTCCCCATCAAAACAGAAGGGGGTATGCCCCGGCCGAATGGTCGCCTGGACGGCGGCGCCAACCGGGAACTGAATGCGGTGCGACTGCCAGCTTGATACCACACTGCCATCGGGCAGAGCCACCCGATAGAGGTAGGCAATGCCCTGGAACTGCCGCGCCAGGACACGGCCGTTGCCGGCTGCATCTGCTTCCAGTTTCACATCATCGGGGCGCACCATCACCGCCAGCGGCTTGCCGGCAGGCAGATCGTGGGCCAGGGGTGTGAACCCCAGCGCCGTCTGTACGCCGGTGGCGACGGCCGTGCCAGGGATGAAATCGCTGTGTCCCATGAATTCGGCCACAAAACGGGTGCGCGGCTGATGGAAGATCACTTCGGCCGGTCCAATCTGTTCCAGCCGCCCGCCGTTCATCACCGCCACCTGGTCGCCGACAAACAGCGCCTCTTCCTGATCATGGGTGACAAATACGGCCGTTGTGCCGCTGGCCCGCAATAAGTCACGCACTTCCTGGCGCACGGCCGTTCTCAGGGCGGCGTCCAGGTTGGAAAAGGGTTCGTCTAGCAGCAAGACGGCCGGTTTGGGGGCCAGCGCCCGCGCCAAGGCCACCCGCTGCTGCTGCCCGCCGGACAATTCATGGGGCATTCGCCCGCCCAACCCGGCCAGCCCAACAAAATCTAGCATCTCACTGGCGCGGGCGGCGCGCTCTTTGCCGCGTGGCAGACCAAAGGCCACGTTATCGGCGACGCTGAGGTGCGGGAAGATGGCGTAATCCTGAAAGACCATGCCGGCGCGTCGTTTTTCCGGCGGGAGATGGAAACGGCCGTTGGCGACTTCCTGCCCATCAATCACAATCAGACCACCGTCCAACTGCTCGAACCCGGCCATCAACCGCAGTGTCGTTGTTTTGCCGCAGCCGCTTGGCCCCAGCAAAGCCAAAATCTGCCCCGCCGGGACGCTAAACGACACGTCGTTGACAACGACTTGGTCGCCAAAGGCTTTGCTGAGATTGCGGCAGATAACGGTGGGGGACATTTTCACGAAGAGACGCAAGGGACAGGGGCTAATTGGGGCCAAAGGATCGCTTTGTTTCTTATGCGCCTTTGTCCCTTTGCCATAAATTCTCGTTATTTATCACGCAGAGTAAGAATTGCCAGGGGGACCGACGACAGCAGCAGCAGCAGCAGTGTCGGAGCGGCGGCGCGGGCGAAGAAGGCTTCACCGATATTGGTCCAGATTTGCGCCGCCAGGGTGGAAAAGCCCAACGGGCTGAGGATGAGCGTGGCCGGCAGCTCTTTCATGCAGGTCAGGAACACCAGCGCGCCGCCAGCCAGAATACCGGGCCGCACCAGCGGAAAGGTAATGGTGCAAAAAACGGCAAACGGCCGTTTGCCCAAACTACGCCCCGCCTCCTCCAAACCACGCGACACTTGCAGCAGCGACGCTCGCTGCGCCCCCACCGCCTGCGGGATGAACAAAATGACGTAAGCGGTCAACATCATCGGCAAGGTCTGGTACAGCGAGGGCGCGTAGCGCACGCCAAAAAAGACAAACGCCAGGGCCACGACAATGCCCGGCAGGGCATAGCTGGCATACGTCACCTGCTCAAAAAGGCGGCTCAATTTGCTCGGACGCCGCACCACCAGAATAGCAATTGGCAGCGCCAGCATCATCGCCAGCAGCGCGCCCAACAGCGACGCCGACAGCGAGTTGACGGCCGGTTGCAGCAAAGAGGCCAGCGATTGTAAATTACTCTGCGGCGCGCCCAGGCTGCGCACGCCCCAATCCTGATTCCAACCGCGCCAGAACCAGTAGACCAGCCCGACTGTGGGCACAATCAGGCTCACAAAGACAACGCTGCCGATGAAAGCCAGCGCCGGAACGCGCCAAATGCCCAATCGCACCGGCCGGTGCTGCCGCGCTGCGCCGGAGGAAAGGCGGGCGTAGCGGGTTTTACCCCGGCTGCGCTGCTCCAGAGTGAGGATTATGGCCGTTACCAACACCAATACCAGGGCAATCGCCGCCGCCGCATCCAGTTGAAACGCCTGATAGCGATTGTAGATAATGCGCGTGAAGGTGCTGTATTGCAGCATCGTCACCGCGCCAAAATCACGCAGCACGTAGAGGGCCACCAGCAAACCACCGGCCATGAGCGACGGCCGTAAGTAAGGCAGCGTCACCCGCCAGAAGGCTTGCCAGGGGGACAGTCCCAGGCTGCGCGCCGCTTCCACCAGAGATGGATCCATGCGCTTCAACGCCGCGCGGGTGGTCAAGAAAATGGTCGGGTAGCTGATCAGCGTCAGCACCAGAAACGCGCCGGGGAAGCCAAACGGGCTGGGCAGCCGCTGAATACCGGTGAGCGGATAGAGCAGCTGCTGCAACAAGCCTTTGGGAGTGAGGATAGAGACGTAAACGAAGGCGGCGACGTAGCTGGGCAGCACCAGGGGCAGCGCGGCCAACACCGCCCACAACCGTTTGCCGGGCAAATCGGTCATGGTTGTCAGCCAGGCCAGGGGGAGGGCAACGGCCGTGCCAGCCAACGTCACGCTTCCGGCCAATAACAGCGTGTTGCCCAAGACCGTCCAGGTGCGCGGGCTGAGCAGTGTGTCCAGCGTTGTCTGGCCGGCGCCACCAGCCCGCAGCAGCAAATAAGCTGGAACCAACAAGATTAGCCCGGTCACCAATACGCCGCCAACCATCAGCAGCAGATAAAACGGCGACCCATGCACCTGCGGACGCGCCCATTTGGTGGGTACAGCCAGTGGTTTTGGTTGAATTGTCGTGTTGTTGAGAACGCCCATGTGCTTATTTCACGCCAGACCCGTCAGGTCTTATTCCTAACCTATGACCCACAGCCGATTATGGTTATCCTTCATCGAAAAACAATGGCGAGCGTTAAACCAAGAATTGACCATCGCTTAGTTAAAAATTAACTACGGTTCATTTGTGACAAGATGACGGAGAGACTTGGAGACTGGGAGACGGGGAGACTTGGAGACTGGGAGACTGGGAGACTCTCCTCGTCTCCCCGTCTCTTGCTCTCCTGGTCTCCCCGTCTCCCCGTCCCCCGGTCTACTCAATAATGCCCAATTCCACCAGCAGCGCTTGCGTGCCGGCCAGGTCAGCCAGATCGGTCAGGGTGATGGGAACAGCAGCGGCGTCCAGGTCGGCCAGCGCGGGCAACCCGGCGACGGTGTTGACGCCGCTGATCACCGGGTACTCGTAAGTCTGGTCGGCGAAGTATTGCTGCCCTTCCAGCGAGAGCAGGTAGGCAATGAATCGGGCCGCGTTAGCGGCGTTGGGCGCGGTTCTCAGAATCCCCACGCCGGAGACCATGATCAGCGAGCCAGGGCCGCCACCGGGCAGGAAGTAGTTGCGGGCGGCAAAACCTTCGCCTTGTTCGGCCAGGAAGCGGTAGAGGTAATAGTGGTTGACAAAGCCGACTTCCACTTCCCCGGCGGCCACCCCGGCGACAATGGGCGTATTGCCATCGTAGACCACCGGGTTGTTGGCCTGAATGCCGGTCAGCCAGTCGCGGGTCTTGTCTTCGCCCCACAAGACGCGCATGGCCGTGACCATGGCCTGGAATGAGCCGTTGGTGGGCGCCCAACCGATACGGCCGTTCCACTTCTCGTCCACAAAATCATAAATGTCGGCCGGCAATTCGGCGGCCGGGTCGGTGATGGCGCTGGTGTTGTAGACCACCACCCGCGCCCGGCCAGAGATGCCCACCCATTCACGGTTGTCGGCGACGAAACGGGGGACAACATCGGCCACCAGTTCGGCCGGCAGGGCGGCCAGCATTCCCGCCCCCTGCACCGCGCCTAAACCGCCGGGGTCTTGGGCATAAAACAGGTCGGCGGGCGAGTTGGCCCCTTCTTCCAACAGCACCCCGGCCATTTCCGACGTGCTGCCATAGCGGACCTGCACATCTATGCCGGTGGCCGCTTTAAACTGGTCAATAATGGGTTGTACTAGGCTTTCGGAACGGCCGGAATAAATGACCAGTCGGTCGCTGGCGGCGGTGGTGGCTTCGGGTTCCATGCTGCTGGCTGAGGGGGTGGCTGGGACAACGGCCGTTGCCCCCCCACCAGCACACGCAGCCAGACCAATCGCCATTAAACTAAACCCAACCAATATAATCATTTTGCGCAAACGCATGGCAAAACTCTCCTTTTCTGAATAGTAGATTGGTTTCAGTGGTCAGTGGTCAGTGGTCAGTATTCAGTATTCGGTTGTTACTGAACACTGGTTACTGAACACTGGTTACTGAACACTGGTTACTGATGTGGTTGATTATGGTCTGGGGATGGGTTCGTTACAATGGCAGCCGTTAAGTTGGAAGTTGACGGCCGTTAAGCCACTTTTAAGGCAAGCATTCAAACAAAAGTTAACCGGGGTTTAGTTGGACGAGGGGGAAAAGGAAGTTGAACTTCTCCATAGAAGCTCAACTTCGTCACTTTGTTGTCAGGCGTGCACGGCCGCGGCCACATCGTGCCCTTTTTGCACAACCAGTTTGTTGGCTGCCAGCAGGTGCGCTTTGCTGCTGGGCAGGTGGGCATCCAGGGTTTGCATCAACTGCTCCAGGGTCAAAATCGGCCGACGCGCCAGCAGCGCGCCCAGGGTCGCCATGTTCATCATTTTGGCCGAACCCAACTCGTTGGCAATGTCGTTGGCCGGTACATAGGCTACTTCAATATCTGTGCGGGTGACCGCCTCGTTAATCAGTGAACTATTCACCACCAGCAGCCCACCCGGTTTGACCATCGGCTCGTACTTCTCCAACGATGGCAGATTCAGCACGATGGCGACGTCCGGGTTGGCGACAATGGGCGCGCCCACCGGTTCGTCGCTGATGATGACGGTGCAGTTGGCCGTGCCGCCGCGCATCTCCGGCCCATAAGAGGGAATCCAGGTGACATGCAGATTGTTTTCCATACCGGCATAGGCCAACAACTGCCCGGCAAACAAAACCCCCTGCCCCCCAAATCCAGCGATAATGATTGATGTTTCCATATTAGTTTCCTTAAGCGACAAAGCCTCGCAGACTTTTGTCGTTTTACCGTAATGGTCAAGAGTTAGTCAAAGTCATTCTGAGCGGAGTCTGCGGAGCGAAGAATCCCGGTTTTCAGCCTGAGCGGAGTCTGCGGAGCGAAGAATCCCGGTTTTCAGCCTGAGCGGAGTCTGCGGAGCGAAGAATCCCGGTTTTCAGCCTGAGCGGAGTCTGCGGAGCGAAGAATCCCGTTTTTTCAGCAGCAGGGGATTCTTCCTCGAAGACTCGTCAGAATGACACTGATTCCAACCTATTCTTGACCACTACACTTTTGTCGTTTTACGCTTAAGCCATAACCAGTTCTGTTTCCCGATGTTCGTTGAGCACCTGGGTGAGGACCAGACCCAACCGCCGGATGCCTTCTTCGATTTGCGCCGGTTGGGCGTTGGAGAAGTTGAAACGGGCAGTATTGTGGCCGATGCCTTCGACGGCGTTGGGATGGAAGGCCGCGCCAGGGACAAAGGCGACTTTGTATTCGACGGCCGTTTTCAGCAGTTCCGCGGCGTCCAACCATTCCGGCAGCGTCACCCAGAGAAACAGGCCGCCAGACGGCCGTGTCCAATACACCCCCAACGGAAAATGCTCCTCCATCGCCGCCAGCATCACGTCGCGCCGTTCGCGGTAAACCTGGCGGATGAGCAGCTTGTGTTCATCCAGATAGCCATCTTGGGCTACTTCGGCGGCCACCATCTGCGCAAACGTGCTGGTGTGCAGGTCCATGCCTTGTTTAGCCATAACACAGCGCTTGATCACATCTTCCGGGGCCACGATCCAGCCGAGGCGCAAACCAGGGGCCAGCGTCTTGGAGAATGTGCCCAGGTAAATGACATTGCCACGAATGAAGCCACGGCCGTTTTGCGCCGGTTCCGCCTTAGCCAGCAGCTCAGCGTCCAGAGCAATCAGGGGCGGCAGGTGGTCGCCCTCGTAGCGCAGGTCGCCATACGGGTCGTCTTCGATGATCGGCACACCGTAATGATCGGCGATCTGGATCAATTGGCGGCGGCGCTCCAGCGACAGGGTGACGCCGGCCGGATTCTGAAAATTAGGCAAGATGTACATGAATTTTGGCCCGGCGCGCAGCGCTTCGATAAAACGCTCGTCCAGGCAAATGCCGTCGTCGTCCACCGGCACGGTCACATAATCGGCCTGATAAGCGCGCCACGCTTGCAGCGCCCCCATGTAGGTGGGCTGCTCCGTCAAAATAACATCGCCGGGGTCCAGCAGTATCTTGCCGATGAGGTCTAGTGCCTGCTGCGCGCCGCTGGTGATGAGGATGTTTTCTGGCCGGGCCTTGATGCCGTATCGCCCCATCTTCTGCACGATGTATTCGCGCAGCGGGCGATAGCCTTCGGTGGTGGAGTACTGCAGCGCCTGCGCCCCATGGTCGGCCAGGACGCGCTTGGTAGCCTCTTCAAAGCGGGCCACCGGGAACACTTCCGGGGCCGGCAGGCCACCAGCAAAAGAGATAATGTCTGGTTGTTCGGTTAACTTCAGCAGCTCACGGATGATGGAACCGCTCATGCCTTGCATTCGTTGGGCATATCGTCGTGTCCAGGGACAGGTCATTTTTGCTCTCCTCTGTGTCTGGGAACGCAGGCTTCTCGCCTGCCAGGGCGGACGGGACGTCCGCGCTCCCAGGTGATTAACTGCGCAACAGCCGCCCTTGCGCCAGTGACAGGCGGCGTGGCGGACGGGACGTCCGCGCTCCCGGGTGATTAACTGCGGGCGCGTTTGCTTTGCAGCGCGTCGGCCACTTTATAATCGCCCAGCGGGAAGACCGGGATCATCTGGTCGCGGACCCAGTGGACGGCGTCTAGGGGATTTAATCCCCAGTTGGTGGGGCAGCTTGAGAGCAGCTCGACGATGCTGAAACCCAGGCCCTGCATTTGCGCCTCGAAGGCGGTTTTGATGGCTTGTTTGGCCTGGATAACGTGACGGGCGTCGTGCAGACTGCGGCGAACGCTGTAGACGACGCCGGGCAGCCCGGCCATCATTTCGGCGACGTGCATGGGTTGGCCGGTGGAGAGGACTTCACGGCCGTTCGGCGACGACGTTGTAATTTGCCCGCTCAGGGAGGTCGGGGCCATCTGGCCGCCGGTCATGCCATAAATGGCGTTGTTGATGAAGATGACCGTTAGCTGCTCGCCGCGCGAGGCGGCGTGTACGGCCTCGGCCAGGCCAATGGAGGCCAGGTCGCCATCGCCCTGGTAGGTGAAGACGATGCTGTTGGGGTTGACACGCTTGATGCCGGTGGCCATGGCTGGGGCACGGCCGTGCGCCGCTTCGGCCGCGTCTACATTAAAATAGTTGTAGGCAAACACCGCGCAGCCCACCGGGGCCACCAAAATGGTGCGTTCTTGAATACCCAACTCATCAATCACTTCGGCGATGAGGCGATGGGCCACGCCGTGGGTGCAGCCGGGGCAGTAATGGGTGTGGCACATTTCCAGGCTGGACGGCCGTTCGTAGACCAGTTTTTCTAGCTGCTGTTCAGGGGCTAACATTACCATGCGTTTGTTCTCCTATTGCTGCCGGTGAAGGGCCAGCACTTCGCTGCGCCGCCAGACAGTGCGGATTTCTTGCTCGATTTCGTCGGTGAAGGGCATCAGGCCGCCCATGCGGCCCAGGAATTCTACCGGCACGCTGCGACCAACTGCTTCGCGCACGTCGTGGAACATCTGCCCGGCGTTCATTTCGACGACGAGGAAGGCTTTGGCGCGGTCGGCTAATTGGGCCAGCCGTTGTTCGGGGAAGGGCCAAAGGGTGATGGGGCGGAAAAAGCCCACCGGGACGTTGGCTTTGCGCAGGTTTTTAACGGCCGTGCTCGCCACTCGTCCCGCTGTGCCAAAGGCCACCACGATGATTTCGGCGTCTTCGATGAAGTTTTCTTCGTAGCGCACTTCGCTGGCTTCAATAGCGGCCAGTTTGTTTTGCAAATGGACGTTGAAAATGTGCAGCTCTTCGGCGCTCATGTGGATGGAAGTGATAATGTTTTTGTCGGGCAGACGGCCGTTTTGCCGTCGTTTGTCCTGACCGGTTAGCGCCCAAGACGGCCGTAACCCGGTCATCTCGCGCATGGGCGGCAGTTCTGCCGGTTCCATAAGCTGCCCAATAGCCCCATCCAACACCAAAAAGACGAGTGTGCGGTACTTTTCCGCCAGGTCGAAGGAAAGGGTCATCAGGTCAATGGCTTCTTGAACAGTGGCCGGCGCCAGCACAATGGGGTGGAAGTCGCCATGTCCGGCCTGCTTTACCACCTGGTTATAATCGCTTTGGCTGGGCTGGATATTGCCCAGGCCCGGCCCACCGCGCATCACATCCACCACGACGGCCGGCACTTCAGACCCGGCGATGTAGCTAAACCCCTCTTGCATCAGGCTGATGCCGGGGCTGCTGGAGGAGGTCATCACCCGCACGCCGGCCGAAGCCGCGCCATAGACCATGTTCACCGCCGCTACTTCGGATTCGGCCTGCAAAAAGACGCGGCCCAATTCGGGCATTCGTTTGGACATATGCTCTAACAGTTCAGTTTGGGGGGTGATGGGGTAGCCAAAATAGGCTTCGCAGCCGGCGCGCACGGCCGCTTCGGCGATGGCGACGTTGCCTTTTAATAACTCTTTTGCCATGGGGCCTCCTAAGCGGCCAGACTGAACGAGTGGGCGTTCAGCGCAGGCTCTTTTTTTTGCGGTTTTTGGGGGATGTCGCGGTAAACGGTGATACAGCCATCGGGGCAGACGGTGGCGCACAGGGTGCAGCCGGTGCAGTCGTGGAGGGGGTCTAACAAGATGACGGGGCGATAGCCTTTGCCGTTCAGGTCTTCGGCCAGCACCAGAATGTCCTGGGGGCACGCTTCACGGCACAATTCGCAGCCTTTGCACCGTTCTACGTCAATGACGACTCGACCTTTTGCCATAATGGGAACTCCTTTTAAGGGGGGCGGGCGTCACGGGATGGGTGACGCCCGCCCAATGACTTGTGGCGGTTCTTGGTGTGGACAACGGCCGTCTATGTGGGAATAAGCCGCCATTGCCTTTGCGCCAGGTTGGTAACTTACAGTTTGGGAATCAACCAATGAGGCGACAATAACTGCGGCTTTTACCCCGCAGCTACTATGGATTATGCGCTTTTTTACACCGTTAGGATAGTGACAGATTGATAGATTCTCGGTGACAAATGTCACATCTGAAAAGCGGTAAATAGTTAATAATAGAATCTAGTTCATTGCTTTTGGTTTATTATATGAACCAATATGCACAAGATAGCGGTGTGGAATCAAAAACCGGGGGTAGTTTTGGCATGGGCGGGATGGCGCGGACAGAGAACAGCCGCAGGGGACGGCATTCTCCCGCGCCGTCTCGCCCAACAAGACCCGAAGAGAGGCGAGACAGGCGGGAGGCAAGGTATGGGTGTTGGAGTCTACGTTTGAATGATCTGGTAGGTGTGGCTGATGGGCACAGCCTTTGCCAGCATAGCCTGAGCCGGGCAGTAAGCGGTTTCTGACAGTTCGATGGCTCGTTCGACGGCTTTGGGGTCCAGGTTACGGCCGTGCAAAACATATTCAACGGTGATAGCTGTAAACACTTTCGGGTGGGTCGCAGCCCGCTCGGCGTGGACCCGCACCTGGAAACCGGTGACGTCTTGCCGTTTTTTCTGGAGGATGGAAATCACGTCCATACCGGTGCAGCCGGCCAGACTGATCAGCATCAACTCCAACGGCCGTGCGCCCAAGTCATGCCCGCCTACGCTAAAATCACCATCAATGGTGATGGGGTGGCTGCTGTCGGCAACGGCCGTAAATTGCAGGCCATCGTGCCAGGTAACGTTTGCATCCATAAAAGTCTCCTTTGCTCAACTTGCTGGAAGACACGCTTCCAGGAACAATAAGCTATCAGGTAAACGCGCCGCCTGCGACCGCGTGTCCACAAACGGGACAGGTCAGCACAAACAGACCATCATATGCCAGACGCCCGTTACCACAAGCCGAACAGAGGTCGCCCGGTTTGGGATCCGGTTTCTGGCAAGCTGGCGCAGCGGAATTGCGCCACCAAAAGGTGGTCTGTGACGCTGCCTGTGTCGGCTTGCCGTTGATTTGCGGGGCATTCATCAGGTGTAAGAATAGCCATCCACGCCGCGCTGCGCCAGTGATTTTCGTCATAAGCTCATGAGACAATCTGTCATAACGGCCGTTTGCCTGTAAGATACAGTTTTTATATCGAATCATGACTGGAGTCGAAACGATGGCTATGAGATTGAGACGGATGGGCCGTGACTATGAAACGGACGTAGACGGCCGTGTGCCCCGCCTGTCTGGTGAACAAATACACACCTACCGGCGGCTGCTGCGTTATGTACGGCCGTATCGCCGTTGGATGGTCGTGTCTATCCTGGCGCTGCTGTTTAGCGTGGCCCTGGGCCTGATTTTGCCACTGGTCATTCGCAACCTGGTGGACATTGTATTGGTAGATAAAAACTTCACCTTGCTGAACCAATTGGCGTTGGGGCTGCTTGTGGTTTTTTTGTTGCAAGGCGTCGCCAGTTTCGTCAACCAATTGTCGCTGGCTTTTGTGGGCGAAAACGTGGTGGCCGACATTCGTGTGGCGGTATACAGTCATTTGCAGTCATTGTCGCTCAAATACTTCACCGACCATCGCACCGGCGAGATTGTGTCGCGCATTACCAACGATGTGGTGCTGCTGCAAACGGCCGTCACCGACAACCTCGTCGCCCTGCTGCGGCAGGCCATCACCCTCGTAGGCGCATCTATTTTGCTTTTTGTGCTGGACTGGCGGCTGACGCTGATCATTCTGCTGGGCATCCCGCCGATTACCCTGACGATGGTCTGGTTGGGGCGCAAAATCCGTCGGGCGGCAACGGCCGTGCAAGACGCCCTGGCCCAAGGCGCCAACGTGCTGGAAGAAACCGTCTCCGGGGTGCGCATTGTGCAATCTTTCGCCCGCGAGGAATATGAAATCGGGCGCTTTTCGGCGCGGGTGACAGACATCTTCAACGCCGCCATGCGCCGGGCAAAAATCGGCGCGGTGTTGGGGCCGATTATCGGCTTTATGGCCTTCGCCTCAATTACCATCACCCTCTGGTTTGGCGGCTACGAGGTCATTCAGGGGCGGCTGACGCCTGGCGACCTGGTGGCCTATCTGATTTACACCATGCTGGTGGCTGCGCCCATCGCCTCGCTGGCCGGGCTGTATGCCCAATTTCAGTCGGCTATTGGGGCCACCGAGCGGCTGTTCGACTTACTGGATACACCGTCGGAGATAATCAGCCGGCCAGATGCGCCGCCGCTGCCGCTGGTGAATGGCGAGGTGGTGTTTGAAGACGTGAGTTTTGCCTACAGCACGGCCGTTGCCCTGTTACGCTCTGTCTCGTTCACCGCCCGGCCCGGCCAGGTGATCGCTTTGGTGGGGCCGAGCGGGGCGGGCAAGTCTACCCTGGTAAGCCTGATTCCGCGCTTCTGGGATGTGGATAACGGCCGTGTCACCATAGACGGCCACGACATCCGCGACGTGAATCTGCGCAGCCTGCGCGAGCAAATTGGCATTGTGCCCCAGGAGACCACCCTGTTCTCTGACACGGTGTACAACAACATCCGCTACGGCAAACTAGACGCCAGCCGCGACGAAGTGGAAGCGGCCGCGCGCGCCGCCAACGCCCACGACTTCATCTTGAGCGATTTACCCGAAGGCTACAACACACCGGTCGGCGAACGCGGCGTGAAGCTCAGCGGCGGGCAGCGCCAGCGGGTGGCCATCGCCCGCGCCCTGTTAAAAGACCCACGCATCCTCATTTTGGACGAAGCCACCTCATCGCTAGACAGCGAGAGCGAGAGCCTGGTACAGGAAGCGCTGGACCGGTTGATGCAAGGGCGCACATCGTTCGTCATCGCCCATCGGCTGAGTACGGTGGTGAATGCGGATTGGGTGTTGGTGCTGAATGAGGGGCGCATTGTGGAACAAGGAGACCATGCCAGCCTGCTGGCGCAGCCGGATGGCCTGTACACGCGTCTTTACCACATGCAGTTCGCCAGCGCCGACGCCCTGGCGGAAGTGTCTCTGAAGACGTGAGAGAGGGTAGAGGGTGGAGGGTGAAGGGTGAAGGGTGAAGGGGTCTTTGGGCGGAGCAGCCGAATCTAATTCATTGTGGTGGTGGGAGTTAAATGGGGTTTGAACTGTGTTTCGTACAGGCTGGCATACAGCCCGCCTTGCGCCAGCAGCGATTCGTGCGTGCCTTGCTCGACCAACTGCCCTTGTTCCATCACCAAAATCAGGTCGGCCGCCAGGATGGTAGACAAACGATGGGCGATGACAAGGCTGGTGCGCCCCTGCATCACACGCTGCAATGCCTCCTGAATTAGCGCCTCAGACAATGAGTCCAGGTGTGATGTGGCTTCATCCAGTACCAGAATACGGGGGTTTTTCAGGATGACGCGGGCGATAGCGATGCGCTGGCGCTCGCCGCCGCTGAGGCGATAGCCACGTTCGCCGACGACGGTATCGTAGCTATCGGGTAGGGAGATGATGAAATCGTGGATGTTGGCGGCCTGGGCGGCCGCGATCATCTCTGCCTGACTGGCATCGGGCCGGGCATAGAGCAGGTTGGCGGCGATGGTGTCATAAAACAGGTAAGTTTCCTGGGTGACCATGCCGATATTGTCGGACAGGGTTGGCAGGGTAAGGTCACGGATGTCGTGGTTGTCTAGCAGGATACGGCCGTTTGTTGGGTCATACAGCCGCGGGATGAGGTAGGTGATGCTGGTTTTGCCGGCGCCGCTCGGCCCTACCAGGGCCGCCAGTTGGCCCGGCTCGATGGTGAAGTTGATGTTTTGCAGCGCCCAACGGTTTTGCGGCGGCACGGCCGTTTCCTCGTTGTCCGCCTCACCATTGGCCCCCGCTGCTTGCCTCGTTTCACGTGCGCCTCGCTGTTCCAGTCGAAGCGGTGTACTTCTTGCAGGCCAATCTGGCCGTTTTCCACGTCCACGTAAGTAAAAGAAACATCTTCAAATTGGAGACGGCCGTTTACCTGCGCCAACGCCAAAGCATTTTCTTTCGCCTGAATTTCCACCGGGATGTCTAACGCTTCAAAAACCCGCTCGAAGCTGACCATACTCTGGGCAAATTCAACCGGGGCGTTGGTCAGGGCCATCAGCGGGCCATATAACTGGTTGAGATACGCGCCAAACGCGACAATCGTGCCAACGGTAAAAGCGCCTTGCAGCACCAACAGGCCGCCCACCCAATACACGGCCGCCACCCCCACCGCGCTGACCACGCTGAGCAGCATAAAAAACCAACGCCCAATCACCGCCGAACGAATGCCAATGTCGCGCACTTGGGCGGCGTCGTAGCTAAAGCGGCGTACTTCGCGTTGTTCGCGGCCAAACAGCTTCACCAACAACGCCCCGCTGACATTGAGCGTCTCGTTCATGGTGGCGTTCATTTCGGCGTTGTGCTCCATGGATTTGCGGCGCAAATCGCGCAAGACGCGCCCAATGCGGCGCGCCGGCAGCACAAACAGGGGTAAGATCGCCAACGCCAGCAGCGTCAGCCGCCACTCCAGGGCCAGCATGATGCCCAGAGTAGCCAGCAAAGAGACGACGTTGGAGATGATGGTGACAGTGGTGTTGCTGATGGCCTGCTGCGCGCCAACCACGTCGTTGTTCAGGCGGGACATCAGTTCGCCGGTGCGCGACTGGGTGAAGAAGCGCAAAGACATGCGCTGCATGTGGGCGTACAGTGTGCAGCGCAAATCAAAAATAACGCCTTCGCCGATTTCGGAATTGAGATGGCGCTGCCAGACGCCGATGACGCCGTTCAGCAGCGGGATCAGCACCATGCCCAGGGCGACCAGATTCAGCAGGCGGTAATTTTGATCGGGGATGGCCGTATCTATGAGGGCGCGGATGAGCAGTGGCGAGAGCAGCGACAACCCGGTGATGAGCAAAATGGTGAACAACAACAAAACGACCTGGCCGCGATACGGCCGTGCAAACCCCCACACCCGCCACAACAATTCGCGGGTAATCGCCGGACGGTCCTGGGCATCGTCATGCCGGATATAAGCAAACCAACCACCACCATGAAAAGCCATAGGAACTCCTGCTGACCATTAATTGCTGAAAGCGATGACATGTGTCCAAAGAAATCTTCGCGCAATTTAAGAAACGGGCGGATTACGGGCAGTCGCGGAAACAGCCGGGGTCTTGGAATGGCTGAAAGGTCAGACGCAGTATTTGGCCGGGCTGCAAAACGGCCGTCTCGTCAAACAGAACCAGAGTGGTGCGCGCCGCCTCATTGACCAAGCTCAAGGTAATATGATGTTCGCCAGGAGCGATGGCCTGTTCGGCCAAAATTGGTTTGGGCTTCTTTTTCTGCCAATCAGCCGTGTCCACAGAGCTTGATAATACCACATCCCCATCTACCACCAACTGCATGTGCATGGTCGTCGTCGGATGCAGACTAGACGGCAGCGGGCCAAATGGCGCGGAAGGGTCATCCAGGGCAATTTGCACGATCACCGGCTGCGCCGGCTGCGGGCGAAAAGGCAGGTCGGTCAGGAAAATTTGCATGACCATCACCAGCGCCAGCAGGGCAAAAGCGGCAGCGATGTTGCGCCAGGTGAAGGGCACAAACAGGCGGCGGTTGGCCGGGTAGTCTGGCTCTGCCTGCCCCGTTTCCGGGTTTGGTCTGGTGACTGACTTTAATTCAATGGCCTGGCTGAAATCGTTGGGGGGCAGCCAGGCGGCGGTGATGGGGCTGTTGGCGTAAGCCCGTTTCAGCCGGGGCACACGTTCGCGCAGCAGGCGCAGCTCTGTCCACAGGTTGCCTTCCCGATTGGCGCAGTCGTCCGGGGGGCAGCCGACAACCTGTACGGCCGCTGCCCCGGCATTTAATGTGCGCACCAACAAATCGGGCGGCGCGGCGCCCACACACGGTAAGGCGATGACTTCAATGGCCGGTTGGTTGGGAGAACGGCCGTTCCCCGGTAAAAATGGTTTAGCCCCATGCGCGGCATGCCGTTCGCAGGTAAAAATCACCTTAACGCCTTCGGCGGGTGCTTTAGCCTGGGCCAGAGCCAACTGCGCGGCCACTATGTCCCACAAAATTTCCGGCGCATCGTGTCCCATGCTGACAGCCACGCCATCACACGAACCGACACAAATGCCGCAGGAGACGCACAGGCTGGGGTCTTCGATGGCGATGTATTTGTGCGGCTTGCCATCGTGCCGCTCCACCATTTGAATCGCGCCAAACGGGCAATCCAGGGCGCATTTGGTGCAGCCGGTGCAGCGATCCTTGAGGATATGCACTTTAGGCGCGGGGTCGGCGCGCCGGCCCTTCGACAGCCAGGGCAGGGCCAGACCAACGGCCGTCAGCACCAACAAAGAAACCCATAATATGATTTCGGCCGTTGTGCCGGCAGCGGGCAAGTAGAAAAGAAAAATGGGGTCCAGGGTGATGGAGCCGGGCAGCTGCAAGGTATTGGCCTGGGGCAGCATCCCCACCGGGAAAAGTATCGCCCCCAGCAGCAAGACAATGCCCAGCCCTACCGTCCATTGGGTGTCGGGCAGCCATTTGGCCCGGCTGAGGCGTTTGATGTGTAACCAGAAGAAGACGGCCGTGACCACAAACAACAACACATGGGCGGCCATCACCAATCCAATAATCCACCACGTATTCTGAGCCATTTCGGCCTGAATCAGGCGCGTCATCACCCCGGGTCCCCAGGCAGTAAAGCGCTGCAGCAAACCGGTAAACGCATCGCTGATGGCCTGCGCCCGCTGGTCCCAAATGAGCCAATACCCGGTGACGCCGGCCAGCCACAGAAACAGCGTCATCACCACACCCGTTACCCAGGCCAGCCAGCGCGGTCCGCGAAACCGTTCCATAACCAGCGTGCGGTAAGCGTGCAGCAGGGTCGTAATCACCAGCGCGCCAGAGGCATACCGGTGGATGGCGCGCATGGTACGGCCGATAAACTGGCCTTCCAGTCGGGCAACCGCGTTATAAGACAGGTCGTAGCCATACTGGAAAAACATGAACAGGTAAAGACCGGTCAGGCCAACGATTAGCAGCAGAAAGAAGGCAATGGTGCCGGTATGGTAAAAGGGGTTGAATTGCAGGCTGCCAACCAGCCGGTTGACGGGGCGTTCGACGGCCAGGGCTATTCTTTCCAGGCCGTGCGCCCAGGCTGTTTGCTGCGGCCGCCAATGGGCGAGGGTGTGGGGAGAACGGCCGTTCTCCGGGAACGTCCCGACTCCGGTGTCCAGACGTCACACATGGCGCTGGCTGCGCCACCAACAGCATCCCAGGATACGTCGTAGGGATGGTCGGCTTCGTACTCAGCTTCGGCTGACTGGCAATATCTCGGGCAGAGTGAGAGATGGGGGAGAGACGGCCGTTGCCACCTGGCAATCACTCGCGGCATCCACTCCTGGCAATACTTCCGGCTCCGCCAGTTTCCTTCGCATGATAGACAGACAAAAATGGCTTTGTGCCCCAAGCTCTTGCCCGGAGTCACAAAGCCACATTCTTTAACCAGCCAACACAGCTTCGACTATTTCAGCGTCAGCATATAAGCAACCAGATCGGCGATCTCTTGCTCATTCAGTTCCGCGCCAAAATTCTGGTACATCACGCCTGGCGTAAATCCGTCTACAATGTGCACATCTGGGCTGAGAATAGATTCATGCAGATACTCTTCGGCCGTTTGACCTTCCGTATAAGTAGCGGCGCGTGTGCCAACGCCAGCATGGGAAGGGCCAACCACCACAACCCCCGCTTCCAGCGAGTGACAGGTAATACAACCAGGCGCACTGGCCGAACCAATCGTGGTCTGGGCATAGAGCTTCTCGCCCCGCGCCGGATTGCCGACGACACCTACAGCTTCAGGCTCACTGCTGCCGCCGCCACCACAGGCAGCCAAAACCATTGATAACGCAATCACCAGTACAACAACCATCCAAAACTTACGCATTGTTTCTACCTCCATTTAACATAAACTGAAATTGTGGGGCAAACCAACAAATCCTACCCAGCGCTGACCAGGAAAATACATAACAAACCTGTCTAAATGTTCCACTTCTGCGGAGAAGTTGAACATTTGCGCAGCTTATTGACGCACTTCACCGGGTCAACAACAGGCGCGGCGCATTCACTTGTCGGATGCCCATTCAATTGTTAAGAACTTCGCAATTATACTGCAACGCCTATGAACATGGTAGACCACAATCGGGTAATCGGGTATCAGGCATGAGACCCGACTAATAGCCGCAAACTGAAGTCCGTATGCGGTTTTCCGGTGGCATTTGCCAGAGTTGGCGTCCTGCGGAATACGGGATACGGATCGCCGAATACGGGTACTAGACAATCGTCAGGCAGTTAACCAAAGCGTTTACCACACCTTAAAACCAGGAGAGGTCATATTGGCGTTGATGATCATGTCCACCAAAATTGGGCCGTAAGCGACGATGATCAACAACACGGTCACGGCCAGCCAGGGCTTCCAATTATCCAGCCAGGCTGGCGCCGGGTGTTCCATATCGTAAGGTTCGGCCACAGGCATTTCGATGGGCGCGGCAAGCCGTTTCTTCGAGAAAACCGTGCCCAGCATGTTGCCGTAGAACAACAAACCGCTAATGCCCAGAATAATGCCGCCAATGGCCGCTTCAATCAGCATGGGCATCCAGGCGTCGGTGGCGTAGGGGGCAACGCCCAACATCGTGCGGCGCGGCGAACCATAGTTGAGGCCCAAAATGTGCAGGCCATTGCCCATCAACAGCATCCCCACAAACCAGGTCCAGGCCTGGATCAGGGCCATTTTGCGGTTCCACAACGGCTTGCCGCTGAGTTTAGGAACCAGCCAATAAGCGATGCCAAAAAAGGTCAGGGTAACGGCCGATCCGACGGTCAAGTGGAAATGACCAGGAACCCAACTGGTATTGTGTACCACCAAATTCAGGTTATAAGACGAATTCGTCAGGCCGCCAATGCCGCCAAAAACAAACAGAATCATCGCCAAATTCTGCGCCGCATACGATGGGTCGCCCCAGGGCAGCGCCCGTACCCAACTGAGCAAGCCCGTACCGCCGTTATTCCGCCCGCCGATTTCCAACGAAGCCACGACGTTGAAGGCGGTCAGCATACTGGGTAAAAACAGCAAGTAGGTCAGCAAGCCATGCAAAAACTTCCAACCGGCCGGTACGCCGGGGTCCAGGTATTGATGATGCAGACCAACGGGAATCGACAGGGCCAGGAACAGCCAGAAGACCAGACGGGCCAGAGGCTCGCTAAACAATTTGCCGCCTGCCTGCTTGGGCAACATGCCATACCAGGAAACATAAGCCGGCAGCAGCCAGAAGTAAACCAGCGGATGGCCAGTGAACCAGAAAAAGTGCGAGCCAATTGCGGGTCTGTGCCTTCCACCAGGCCAAAAGACCAGGGAATCACCAGCACCAACAGCTCTGTCGCACGCCCAACGTGGCGATTTGCCACATCACCATGGTAATCAGGAACCAGGGCGATCAACAGCGTCTGACGCCTTGGTTTTCTTTACGCCAGGCGATGTACGTCAGGTAAAAGCCCCAACCGCTAATCCAGGAACCAACGACCACCAAAACCAGACCGATGTAAAAGAACGGATTGGCCATCAGAGGCGGATAAAACGTGTATAGGACAGTGGCCAGGTTTAGCAAAATGGGGATTGCAGCCATGACCAACCCGATGATCATGGTGATCAGACCGACAGCGTTGAGTTTGGGGTGGGTCAGCTCTTTGTTCAGGCTGTGGGTGACGGTAAAGGTGAAAAATCCAACGATAAAAAAGGTAGTCCACACCAGGGCATTGAGGACGGCATGAATGGTAAGCCCCTGGTAATAGCTGGCGACGCCGATTTTGTTCAGGGTGGAGTAAAAGTTGATGCCGACGTATTCTAATTTTTGTAATGGGCCAAAAAAGCCACCAATGAATAAGGCCGTCATGGCCACGCCAATATTCCAGGCGGTTAGTTTGTGTTCTCGCGCAAACATTTCTGTCTTCCCTCCTGCCTTATGGTTCTACGATGACTTTGCCGGCCATGGTATGGTGCCCAACGCCGCAATATTCATGGCAGACAAAATCGTATTCTTTGGGTTCGTCGAAGGTAACGGTTAACTTGGACACCTCACCGGGGACAATTTGCATGTTGACGTTGGTTTCGTTGATCCGGAATCCGTGCTGCACGTCTTTGCTGGTGACGTAGAAGGTGACGGTGGAACCGGCAGGAACCCGAATTTCTCGCGGAACAAAGGACCATGTCTGGGACATAATGTAGGCTTCGTATCGCTTTCCGGGCACCAACTCGCGCAAGCCGGGTTCGCCGAAGGGATTGCCGGGCCCAGGCGTGGCGATATGTCCAGGGATCAACTCTTTGTTCCGGGACCGGGACCTGGATGCCATACACAAAACTGCTGACGCCGACGGCGGCAAAGAAGACCGAAATCAGGGCGACGCTGAAGATGATGTATATTTTTTCGTTGTGGCTCGATGTGGATCATGGCGTGATGGTCACTCCTCGAGACAACAGCGTCAGATACGCGCTGCCCCATAACGCGATGATGAGGATGATGAAGATTATCATGATCGCCATCGTACCCTGTGGAGCTTTGTACTTTTTTTTTTCCATCCAAAACCTCCTTGACTGCTTGTGTTTGTAACCTGTCAATCGTAATGGAGCAGATAGCGCAGATCCACGGCCATATCTTCCCCTTTGGTCTCAAAAGGGAATACCAGACGCAAACGGCCGTTCCGATCCATCACACTTACCGTCGCCGTATGATCAACCAGATAGCCAGTGGCTGGCGTTCCCTCATGTTTTTGGTAATAGATGCCCAACTGCGTGGTAACGCCTAACAACTCAGCCTCGCTGCCGGTCATGCCAATAA